>DATDFP010000025.1:0-3560 GCA_036522535.1 Gemmatimonadales bacterium | reverse complement strand
GGGGGAGCAGCACGGCGACGTGCCCCGATCCTCCCGCCCTCGCGCGCGCTGCTTGCGGGCCTGATGCCCCTCGGCAGCGCCGGCGTGGATGAGTTCCGAAGCAGACACCCGACCTACGACGGGCGCGGCGTCCTGATCGGGATCCTCGACAGCGGCGTCGATCCGGGCGTAGACGGACTGATCACCACCAGCACCGGAGGAGCCAAGCTTCTCGACGTGCGGGACTTCTCTGGCGAGGGCCGCGTTTCCCTGACGCCCGTCGTGCCCAACGCCGACGGCACGCTCGCCGTCGCCGGCAAGGTGCTGCGCGGCGCCGGCCGGATCGCGCGGCTCACCGGCTCTCGGGTCTGGTACGCCGGGCAGCTCTCCGAGCTGCCGCTGGGCACTATGCCCGCGGCGGACTTGAACGGCGACGGCAACAATACCGACCGGTTCCCCGTGGTCGTGGTGAAGGCGACCGATGGATGGGTGGCGTTCGTGGACTCGAACCTGAACGGCTCCTTCGAAGACGAGACGCCGCTGCACGATTACAGGGAAGGGCGCGAGACGATCGCTCTCGGAGCGAAGCCGATCACCCTGGCCGCGAACTTCGAGGAAACGAACGGCGCGCCGACGCTCGACTTCGTGTTCGACAACAGCTCTCACGGCACGCACGTGGCGGGAATCGCGGCGGGACACAGTCTCTTCGACGTCGCCGGCTTCGACGGCGTCGCGCCCGGCGCCCATTTGCTGGGCTTGAAGATCGCGAACGACGCCCGCGGCGGGATCACGATGACCGGCAGCATTCAGCGCGCCATGGAATACGCCGCCCGCTTCGCCGAGCGGCGCAATCTGCCTCTCGTGCTCAACCTGAGCTTTGGCGTCGGCAACGCGCCGGACGAGCGCGCCGTGATCGACTCGATCGTGGATGCCTTCCTCGTCGCGCATCCCGCGGTCGTGTTCACGATCAGCGCCGGCAACGACGGGCCTGCCCTGTCCACGGTGGGCCTGCCCGGGTCGGCCGATTTGGCCCTGTCGGTCGGCGCGGCATTGCCGGGCATCTACGTGCCCCTCGTGGCGGAAGGCGCGGGTCCCGCTGCCGATGACTTCGTCGAGTCCTTCAGCGCGCGCGGCGGCGAGCGCGCAAAGCCTGATCTCGTCGCCCCGGGCTGGGCGTTCTCCTCCGTGCCGCATTGGGACACCGGCAACGAGATCAAAGCGGGCACGAGCATGGCCTCACCCTACATGGCGGGGCTCGCGGCATGCCTCGTGTCGGCCATGAAGCAGGAGGGCCGCTCGGTGAGTGGGCCCGACGTAGCGGCGGCGTTGCGCAGCGCGGCGACCGGTTTCCCGGGGGCGAGCGTGCTCGACCAGGGCGTCGGTCTACCGCGGCTCGAGCGCGCGTACCGCTGGTTGTTGGCGGGCCACCAGGGCTCGCAGTATGTCGTACGGGCCGGCGTTGGCGGGTCGGCGGCGTTCCGGCGTCGGGGCCTGGCCGGTCCGGGAGACACCATCGAGGTCTTCCGGGTGCGACACGTTGCCGGGCTCCGGGCGGCCCAGTTCCGCCTGCGCAGCGACGCTTCGTGGCTGTCCGCTCCGGCCACGCTGCCGGCCGGGTTCCGGGAGACCGAGATCCCCGTCGCCTACTCGTCATCCCGTCTCGCGACACCCGGCGTCTACGTCGGAACGGTGTCGGCCTGGAACCCGGCCGACACGCTCGCCGGTCCGTTGTTCCGCCTCGTGAACACCGTCATCGTTCCCTACGACCTCGGCGCGAAGCCCCTCACTGACGAGCGGCGTCCGGTCGGCCCCGCCGAGGTGCGCCGTTACTTCCTGCGGGTGCCCCAGACGGGCGCGACGCTCGAAGCCAGCGTCGTCATCCCCGACTCGCTGGCGCAGACCGTCAAGGTGTTGCTGCACGAGCCCGAGGGCTTGCCGTTCCGGGACGTGGCCCCCGATTCCGTGGTTCGCATCGGCCGGACGCAGGCCGGTACCGCCCGCTTCGTCGTGCGCGCCGAAGACGTGGTGCCGGGGGTGTACGAATTGGATATCGTCGCGCCCCCGGCGTCGGGTCAGAGCGTCACGGTAACCGTGCACGCCGAGCTCGCGCCGCTCATCCTCGGGGACACCGAAGCCCTCAACCCGGGCCAAACCACCGTGGGGGGGCAGGTCGCGGCCGCCCTGCTGGGCGCCGAGCGGGCGTTCGAGGTCGCGGGCCGGGGCGTGCAAGCCGAGAGCCTCACCATCCGCGTGCCCGACTGGGCGACGGCGGCGGCCGTGGAGGTCCGGCTGCCGCCCGACGAGTGGCGCGAGTTCACGGACTTCGGGGTGACGGAATTCGCTTCCACCGGTCAGCAGATCGCCCAGGCGCCGCTCGAGTACCCGTTCGGGCGCCACAAGTTCGCGGTGCCGCCCACGCTTCGGGGTGAGCCGCTGACGGTAGAGCTGTACCCGGGCTTCGCCCGCGACAACGGCGCGCATCCGTGGCGCGCCACGGTGCGCGTGCGTTTCCTGCTGCCGGGGCCGCAGGTCGCCGGCGGCGGGCACGAGATCACCGTGGCGGCGGGCGGACGGGCCGTCCTCACGCATCCCCGCCGCTCCGAGCTCGCGCTCCCCCAACTGCCCCCGGTCCCCTCACTCCCTGAGGGCTTCGCTCCGCTCATCGAGCTGCGGGTACACCCGGCTGCAGGCCAGGGTGTAGACGGCGTCCGCCGCATCGTGGTACGCGAGTGACTCAGAAGGGGTCGCTTCCCACCATCCGCATCGCGGCGGGCCAGGGTTTCTGGGGTGACTGGCTGGAGGCGCCGTACCGCCAGGTGACCGGGGGCCCGATCGACTACCTCGTGATGGACTACCTCGCCGAAGTCACGATGTCCATCATGCAGAAGCAGAAATCCCGTGACCCGTCCCTCGGCTACGCCAAGGACTTCGTGCCCTTGATGGAGCGGATCCTGCCGTTGCTCGTGGAGCGGCGAGTCAAGGTGGTGGCCAACGCCGGGGGCGTGAATCCTCGCGCCTGCGCCCAGGCGGTCGCGGCGACGGCGCGAAGCTTGGGGCTCGGCGGGAAGCTCACGATCGGCGTGGTCACCGGCGACGACCTCCTCGCCCGCCTCGACGAGATCCTGGCCCAGGGCCACGATCTCGAGAATCTCGATACCGGGCGTCCGCTGTCCGACGTTCGCGCCCGCGTGCAGGCGGCCAATGCGTACCTCGGGGCCTGGCCGGTCGTCGAGGCCCTGCGCCAGGGCGCGGGCATCGTGATCACGGGACGCGTGACGGACACGGGACTCACGCTCGGTCCGATGATCGACGCGTTCGGATGGCGCCCGGGAGACTGGGATCTCCTCGCCGCGGGCACCGTCGCCGGCCATACGATCGAGTGCGGCGCCCAATGCAGCGGCGGGAACTGCCTCGTCGGGTGGGAGCGCATTCCCGATCTCGCCAACGTCGGCTACCCGATTGTCGAGGCCCATCCCGACGGCACGTTCGAGATCACCAAGCATCCCGGCACCGGCGGACGGGTCAGCGTGGCCGGCGTGACCGAGCAACTCGTCTACGAGATGGGGAACCCAGCCGAGTAC
>DATDFP010000024.1:0-2276 GCA_036522535.1 Gemmatimonadales bacterium | reverse complement strand
GGTGGTGGTGGAGGTGGAGGCGGAGGGGGTGGAGGCGGAGGCGGAGGCGGAGGTGGCGGCGGCGGATCGGAAGCCGGGGGCGGCGGAGGTGGAGCAAGCGGTGGCTGCACCGACGACGGCGGCGGTGCAGGTGGCGGCGGTGGCGCGGGAGGAGCGATTGCAGGCTCGATCGGCGACTGGAGGTCGTTCGAGCCGGCGCTCGAGCCTCCGGCTGAGCGCTCGCCGGCAGGAGGCGTGGCCTGCCGAGGGTTCGTCGCGGAAGGCACGAGCCCCACGGAGCGCAGGACCGCTTGTGAGAAGGTCGTCACCGAGACCGTCTGCACCGGGCCGTTGCCGTCCCCCGACCGGGCGGAGCCCGAGCTCTGCGCGCGGAAGTACGCGTTGCGCGCGCGCGAGTTGCCGCCGGCGCTCGCGGTTGTCGCGTCGGAGAGGATCGGCAACCCAATCGTGACCCAGAGCACCGCCACGAGCGGAAGAGCGAGCAGCACAGGTAGGGCACGCGATCGCGTACGGGCGATCTTGCGCGCCGAAGGAAGCCGCCGTGGTAGTTCGACGTAGTGCCGCATAGCCGCAGGGCCCGAGGGCTCTGTGCTCACGGTAGGCGCGCTGCTCCAAACAGGTCTCCCCCAAAACGGTGACCCCGGGCGCCCGAAAAGGGTGACTCCGTTACGCTCGCGCCGTGGCGGCTGAGACCGAATCCACTCAGGCAAAGCTCGAGCGGCTGCAAGAGCTGCGAGAGAAGGCGCGCCATGCCGGAAGCGAGCGCGCGGTGGAGCGCCAGCGGGGCCAGGGCAAGCTGCTCGCCCGTGAGCGCGTCGAGAAACTGCTCGACCCGGGCTCGTTCGTCGAGCTCGATCGTTACGTCAGGCATCGAGAGGCCGAGTTCGGCATGCGTGAGCGGCGCCCGTACGGCGATGCCGTCGTCACCGGCTACGGGACGATCTTCGGCCGCCGGGTCTTCGTCTTCTCGCAGGACTTCACGGTCTTCGGCGGGAGCCTCTCCGAGGTCTTCGCCGAGAAGATCTGCAAGTGCATGGACCTGGCCGCCAAGTACGGCTGCCCGGTGATCGGCATCAACGACTCCGGCGGCGCGCGGATCCAGGAGGGCGTCGTCTCGCTCGCCGGCTACGCGGAGATCTTCTGGCGCCACGTGCAGTCCTCGGGAGTGATCCCCCAGCTCAGCCTGATCATGGGCCCCTGCGCAGGCGGCGCCGTCTACTCGCCCGCGATGACCGACTTCATTCTGATGGTCGAGGGCAGCTCGTACATGTTCATCACGGGCCCCGACGTCGTGAAGACCGTCACCGGCGAGGAGGTGACGTTCGAGGAGCTCGGCGGTGCGGCGACCCACGCTTCGAAGTCCGGGGTGGCGCAGTTCATCTCGCCCGATGAGGAGGCGTGCCTCGAGGACGCGCGCTACCTGCTCTCGTTCCTGCCGCAGAACAACGTCGAACCGGCGCCGTACTCGGAGCCGACCGATCCGGCGTCACGGGAGGACGCGGAGCTCGACACGCTCATCCCCGACGACCCCGCCAAGCCGTACGACATGAAGGACGTGATCCGGCGCGTGGTCGACGACGGTGAGTTCTTCGAGGTGCACGAGCGCTGGGCCGAGAACCTCGTGTGCGGCTTCGCGCGGCTGAACGGCCACTCGGTCGGCGTCGTGGGCAACCAGCCCCGCTCGCTCGCCGGTGTGCTCGACATCGACTCGTCGGTCAAGGGCGCGCGCTTCGTCCGCACGTGCGACGTCTTCAATATCCCGCTGGTCACCTTCGTCGACGTCCCGGGCTTTCTGCCGGGGACCGCGCAGGAGTGGAACGGGATCATCCGACATGGGGCGAAGCTCCTCTACGCGTACTGCGAGGCGACCGTGCCGAAGCTCGCGGTGATCACGCGCAAGGCGTACGGCGGCGCCTACGACGTCATGAGCTCGAAGCACATCCGCGCCGACTTCAACTTCGCGTGGCCGTCCGCCGAGGTCGCGGTGATGGGGCCGGACGGCGCCGTCAACATCATCTACCGCGACCGCTCCCCGGAGGAGCGCGCGGAGCTGATCGCCGACTACAAGGAACGCTTCGCGAACCCGTACACCGCTGCCGAGCGCGGGTACGTCGACGACGTGATCGAGCCCCGCCGGACGCGGCCTGTGCTGATCGATGCGCTCGAGACCGCGCTGGGCAAGCGCGAGCGCCGGCCGCCGCGGAAGCACGCGAACATCCCGCTTTAGTTCGAGTGTCTGACACCGAAGGTGTCAGACACTGGGGTTACGCCAGGCC
>DATDFP010000023.1:0-7272 GCA_036522535.1 Gemmatimonadales bacterium | reverse complement strand
CGTGAGCGCGTGCCGGCTATGGATTCCCACCGCCCGGGCAACCGGCCCCTCCGCAAAAGCGAGATCCATGCTTCGCTTCGCCTGGATGTAGGTCTCGAGCTTGAGCAAGAACTCTCCCCCGTCCGTGGGATGCTGGAGGCAGTCCCAAGCGCCGGCGCCCAACGCGGTGACGCGCTGCTCCGGGGTTGGCTGGTCGGGCGTGAAGACGAGGATCGGGACGTTGTAACCGATTCGTGGATCACCGTGCAGCAACCGGCACGCTGCGATCCCCGACATGTCCGGCAGGCCGGCCGAGAGGATGATGATGTCCGGCTGCACCTCCCGCGCCCAGTCGAGCGACAGGGCGCCGCTCGGCGGCTGAACCACGGTGTACCCACGGACATCAAGCATACCCACGAGCGAAGCTTCTCGAGCACCAGCGATCAGGACGACCGGCGGCGGCTTGGTCATGCTCATGGCGATGGTCCCGACCGTGCAACAAGCAGGCCGATGCATCCGGTGGACAGGACGCTGCGGGTAACACGCTCGAGACGCTAGATCGCCACATCTGCGGCGGCGCCGCAACGTCTGCGTGCTATGGACGCACCAGAGCGGCGGCGCGGCTCGGCGCCCGCTCCCGAACCAGCCGGCCCACCCGCACCACGTCGCCGACGACCAGCGTCGCAGGAGGATCGAGTTGGGCCAGAGCGACGAGCGCCGCGATCGTCGCGATGGTGCCCACCACGGCCCGTTGAGCCGGCAGCGTACCGCTCGCGACGACGGCTGCGGGGGTGTCGGGATCTGCGCCGTGCGCGATCAGCCGCGCCGTTATCTCGGGCAAGGCGGAAAGCCCCATCAACACCACCAGCGTCGGCATGCGCGCGAGCGCCTCCCAATCGAGAGTCGACGCTCCGTCACACTGGTGCGCGGTGACCACCGCGAAGGCCGACGCATAGCGCCGGTGCGTCACCGGAATACCGGCGGCGCCCGGCGCCGCGATGGCCGACGTGACCCCGGGAACCACCTGGGCCTCTATCCCGGCGGCGCGTAGCGCCTCGCATTCCTCGGCACCGCGGCCGAACACGAACGGGTCGCCGCCCTTCAGCCGGACGACTACGCGCCCGCCTCTCGCGCGGTCGATGAGCAGTTCGTGGATCTCCGCTTGCTCCGGGCTCCGCCCGGCGCCACGCGCGTGCTTCCCGACGAACACTCGCTCCGCGCGCGACGGCGCTTGATCGACCAGGGCCGGATGCACCAGCCGATCGTAGACGACGACGTCGGCCGACCGCAGGATCTCGAGCCCCTTCACGGTGATCAGGCCCGGGTCGCCGGGCCCGGCGCCGACGAGGTACACGATCCCTCGCGGCCGGTTGGGCTGCGGTCGCGCGCTTCCCACCGCCCCGCCGACCAGGTGGTCGATGCGCCGTCGTGCGCCTCTCATGTCGCCGCGGCGAACGAACTCCACTACGTCGGAGTCGACGATGCGGTACCACAGCTCGGTGCGCGCGCGAGCGTCGGGCACGCGCGCGCCCAGCTCGCGCCGCAGTTCTCCCAACAGGTCGCACAGCCGGGCCTCGGCCGGCCCGATCAACCTGGCGATGCGGTCGCGTAGCCGCACCGCCAGCGCCGGGCTCTTGCCCGAGGTCGAGACCGCGACGGTGACGTCGCCCTCCCGATGAATCGCGGGCGCGATGAAGCTGCAATGGTCGAGGTCGTCGACCGCATTGAGCGGGATCCCCGCTTCCTCGGCCTCCGTCCAAACGGCGGCGTTCACGGCGCGATCGTCCGTGGCCGCGATCGCGAGCCGCGCGCCGGCGAGATCGCCTCCGCGGTAGGGGCGGCGCCGGACCTCGATGGCCCCCTGTGCCGCCAGGTCCTCGAGCCGGGACGTGGTCTCGTGGCTCACGACCGTGACATGCGCGCCCGCGTCGAGCAGCCCCAGCACCTTCTGCTCGGCGACCGCCCCGCCCCCGACGACCACAGCTCGGCGCCCCCGGAGGTTGAGAAACACGGGGTAGAATCCGGTCGCATGGCCCGACGCGGCGGTCATTGTGTGACCGGCACCGAGGCCCGGAGGGCTTCGACCCCCACGCGATGGCAGAAGTCGCCGAAGCGCTCTGCTCCCAGGCGCTCATCACGGTAGCGCTCGAACAGGGGCCGGACCGCGGCGACCAGTTGATTGCGCGGGACGAGATCCGCGTAGACCACGCCGAGCCGTGTGCCCAGCATGCTGCCGCCCACGAAGACCGCGTACTTGTCGAGCGAGCGGCCCACGAACGCCAGATCGGCGGTGTAGGGCCGCGCGCAGCCGTTCGGGCACCCGGTCATGCGGACGGTGAGCGCCGCATCCGCGAGGCCCAGCCGCTCGAGCTCGCGCTCGAGCTGGGTGACGACATCGGGGAGCGCCCGTTCCGCTTCGGCGAGCGCGAGCCCGCAGGTCGGGAGCGCCGGACAGGCCATGGACCAGCGCCGCACTGCGGACAGCGCTCCTTCCCGCAGGACGCCGTGGTCGGCGAGGATGCGCTCCACGAGTGCGCGGCGCCCGTTCGGGATGGCGGTGAGCAACACGTTCTGCTGCGGAGTGAAGCGCACCCCGGGGCCGAGCGTCCGGGCAATGCGGGAGAGCGCAGTGCGCAGGCGCTGCTCCGCGCCGTCCTGGATGCGGCCGTTCTCGACGAACACCCCGTAGAACGAGCGCCCGTCTGCCTGATCATGCCACCCCAGGTGGTCTTCGATGTCCCGGACCTGAACGGGCGCGGGCGCAGCGAACGGACGCCCGAGCCGCCGCTCCACCTCATCACGGAACCAGTCGAGCCCCCGCTCGTCGATCAGGTACTTGAGCCGCGCGTGGCGTCGATCGCCGCGGTTGCCGTGATCGCGCTGCACCTTCACCACGGCCTCGGCGACGTCGATCGCCTCGTCTGTGGCGGCGAATCCGAGCGTATCGGCCAACCGCGGATAGGTATCTTGCTTGCCGTGCGTCCTCCCGAGCCCGCCGCCCACCAGCACATTGAACCCGGCGAGCCGGCCGCCATCCGATACCACCAGGAAGCCCAGATCGTTGCTGTGCACGTCGCAGCAGTTGTCGTCCGGGAACGCGATCGCGACCTTGAACTTGCGTGGCAAGTAGCGCGATCCGTAGAGGGGCTCGGGCTCCGGCGCACCGTCCGCCACCTGCTCCCCGTTGAGCCAGATCTCGTGATACGCCCGTGTTCGCGGGAGCAGGTGATCGGAGAGGCGACGGGCCACCTGGAGCACGTCGCCCCGCAGCCCGTCGGGCAGGGGGGCCGGGCACGTCACGACGTTGCGCACCACGTCGCCGCAAGCGCCGAGCGTGGTGACGAGGGCGTCGTTCAGGGCGCGAATCGTCGCCTTCAGATCGCCCTTCACCACGCCGTGGAACTGGTTGTCCTGGCGCGTGGTCACGCGTAGGGTGCCGTTGCCGTAGCGACCGGCCAGCTCGTCGAGCGCGAGGTACTGCTCGGCCGTGAGTACGCCGCCCGGGATCTTACAGCGGACCATGAACTGGTACGCCGGCTCCTCACCCGTGCCTCTCCGCTCCCGCCGGCGGTCGCGGTCCTCCTGCTGGTAGCTCCCGTGAAACTTGAGGAGCTGGGCGCCCGTCTCCGTGAGGTGCGTCGCATCGGCCGCGAGCTGGGCGGCCAGATCGCCTCGCAGGCCCCCGCTCTCCTCTTTCACCCTCTCCACCGCGCTCAAGCGCTTCTCGTCGATCATCGGACCTGTGTCCCCTCGCTCACTTGGCGTACACGTCCCACCAATGCCGAACCGGCAGCTCGTCGAAGTCCCACGGCGGCACGAACGCGAAAAGCGCGCGCACGATCCGCAGGATCCCTCGTGACCAGCGGCGCGGCCAGTCTTGCGTTCGCTCGTTGGCTGTGCTCATGCAAGCACCTCCCGTAATCCTTGGGCGAGGACTTCCACCACTTCGGGACGGCTGAACTCCGGCGGCGGGAGCGCGCCGCTCCGTAACATCTCCCGCACCTTGGTGCCCGAGAGCACGACGTGCGCTTCGGCGTCGTGCGGGCAAGTCTTCGGCGACGCCATCGCATCGCAGCGCTGGCAAAAGAACGTGTGCTCGAAACACACGGGTTGAATCCCAACTTCTCCGGGCGCGAAGCGCTCGAAGATCCGTTGGGCGTCGTAAGGGCCGTAGTAGCTCCCGACCCCGGCGTGATCCCGCCCGACGATGAAGTGAGTGCAGCCGTAGTTCTTGCGCACCAGCGCGTGAAACACGGCCTCCCGCGGCCCCGCGTAGCGCATCGCGGCCGGGAACCCGGCGAGGAGCACGCGATCGCGCGGGTAGTAGCGCTCGAGCAGGACCCGGTAGCTCTTGACGCGCACGGCGGCCGGGACGTCGTCGTCTTTCGTCTGGCCGAGGAGGGGGTGCAGCAGCAAGCCGTCGACGGTCTCGAGCGCCGCCTTCTGGATGTACTCGTGCGCGCGGTGCACCGGGTTGCGCGTCTGGAAGCCGACCACCGTGCGCCAGCCGCGCTCGGCGAACAGCCGGCGGGTGTCGACCGGATCGAGGGCGAGCTCGGGGAAGGCGGGCGCCGTGCGCCGCACCAGCCGCACCTCGCCGCCGACGAGGTGGGCGCCCTGCGCATAGAGGTGCGCCACTCCCGGGTGCCCGGCGTCGGTCGTCCCGAAAACGAGTTGCGCCTCCTCGTGCTTGTCGGCCGTGTACACCTCCCGCACCTCGAGGACGCCGAGCCGCTCCCCGTCGGGTGCCGCGAGCGCCACCGTGCCGCGGAGGTCAGTGGCGTCGCCGACGCGGAGCGTGATCGGCATCGGCCAGGCGAGGCCGCCGGCGAGGCGCATTTCGTGGATCACCCGCTGGTAGTCGGCCAGGCCCATGAAGCCGGTGAGCGGGCTGTACGCGCCGGTCGCGATCAGCTCGAGATCCGCCGTAGTCCGCGGGTCGAGCGTGATCAGCGGCAACCGCGCCAGCCCCTCGAGCAGCGTCCGGCCTTCCTCGCCCTCGGTCAGCCGGTTCACCAGCGTGCCGCCGTGCGGCGCGATCGTAGTCATCTGTGGCAACTCCCCGTGAACATGGACACGCCGCTCAGGAGCACGAGCACAGCGATCGACCACCGAACCGAGCGGGACGGTGACCGCGCCGCGAGGCTCGCGCCCAGGAAAACGCCTGGAATCGATCCCGCGAGCAGGCTGAGGAGCAGCGCGGAGTCGATCGTTCCCAGACGCCAATGCACGACGGACGCCGCGCCGGACAGCAGGATGGCGTGCGCGATCCCCGTCCCCACGATCTCCGCACCGGCGAGCGGCGAGAAGAGCGTCAGCGTGATGTCGATCAAGCTGCCGCTCCCCACCGACGTCGCCCCTACCGCCGCCCCGATCGCGAGGCCCAGCAGCGACACGACCCAGGCGCGCGGATGTTGCAGCCGGGCGACCCAGGTCGCACCGCGCCGGCGCAGCGCGTCGAGCAGCAACGCCGCGAGCGACGTGAGGACGAGCATCGCGCCGATCGCGGCGCGAACGAGGGCGGCCGAGCGGACGACGTGGGCGAGGAGCAGGCTGCCGAGAATCGTCCCCGGAAGACTGCCCGCGGCGAGGAGCCACACCCAGCGCCAGCGGACGAGGCTCCGGCGGAGATAGAGCCCAACGCCCGCGCTCTTGGTGAACACGCCGAACGCCAGATCGCTCCCCACGACGGTGGCCGGCGGAATGCCCAGCAGCAGCAGCACGGGCGCCATCAACGACCCGCTGCCCACGCCGGAAAGGCCGATCAGGAAGCCGATGGCCAGGCCGGCGAGCGCGAACCGCGGCTCGATGGGACTCACCGCTCACCTCTCACCGCTCACGCCTCACGGTGAACGTGTGGAGCCCGCACTCGGTCTTCCCCGTGCCACTCCAGCGCCCGGCGCGCTCAGACTCGCCCGGGGCGGTGGGCCGGGTGCACGGCCAGCACCCGATGCTCGTGTAGCCCTGATCGAGAAGCGGGTGGTAGGGAATGCCGTTCTCTCGGATGTAGCGCCACACGTCAGCCCGGCTCCAGCGCGCGAGTGGGAACACTTTCAGGATCGGCCGGCCGGCGATCTCGTGGTACTCGAGCAGCTCCGTCGTCGAGCGGGCGGCGGACTGATCCTGCCGCACGGCGCTGATCCAGGCGTCGAAGGCTGCGAGGGCCCGCTCGAGCGGCTGGACCTTGCGAATCCAGCAGCAACGGTCCGGGTCCGTCCGATAGAGGGGACCAGGGTCGGTGAGCGGCTGGAGCTCGACGAGATTGAGGCCGTATCGCTCTCGAAATCGCTGCTTGAAGGCGTACGTCTCAGGGAAATGGAATCCCGTGTCGAGGAAGAGCACGGGCACGGTGCGATCGATGCGGCTGACCAGGTGCGCCAGCACCACGCCGCCCCCGCCGAAGCTCACGGTCAGGGCCGCCTTTCCCGGAAACGCTCCGACGACCCACGTGAGGACCGTCTCCGGCTCCGCCCCGCGCAGTGCCCGCGCGCGCTCACGCACGTCGCCGGGGCTAAGCATCGGCCGCGCCCCGGAGGTAGCCGAGCTCGACGAGACGGTCGATGACGCGCGCGGCGCTTTCGCCGACGCCCTCGCGCTCCGTGTCGATCACCAGTTCCGGCCGGAGCGGCTCTTCGTAGGGGTCGGAGACCCCGGTGAACTGGGGGATCTCGCCCGCCAGGGCCCGGCGGTACAGCCCCTTGGTGTCGCGGCGAACGCATTCGTCGAGCGAGGCTTTGACGTACACCTCGACGAACGCGCCTATCTCCCGCCGCACTTCGTCGCGGACTGCCCGGTACGGGGAGATGGCGGCAGTGATCACGGCGACGCCGTTTCGCGAGAGCAGCCTGGCGACGTAGCCGATGCGACGGATGTTGGTGTCGCGGTCTTCACGCGTAAAGCCGAGGCCCTTGGAGAGGTTTTGGCGCACCTCGTCTCCATCGAGCACCTCGACCCGGACGCCCCGGCGGCGGAGCTCATGCCCCACCGCCGTCGCGATGGTGGACTTGCCCGCTCCCGACAGGCCGGTGAGCCAGAGCGTGAAGCCGCGAGCCACTGTGATGCGCTCTTCCCTTCCGAGCAATTCAGTCTGACCCATGTGTCGAACTCCGTGCGTCACGCTCTCTGGTCCCTCTCCACGACATCGTCCTCACCTGGCCCCCTCTCCCTATCGGGAGAGGGGGGACTCCCAAACGGCGTCCTCACCCCCTGGCCCCCTCTCCCTTCGGGAGAGGGGGGACTCCGAAAACGGCCTGACGTTCCCGGGAAGAAAACGAATCGGGCCCGCTTCCCTGG
>DATDFP010000022.1:0-11489 GCA_036522535.1 Gemmatimonadales bacterium | reverse complement strand
AGGGGAGCCGCTCGACTGGCGCTGGCTGCGCCGGACCGCGCGCCCACGCCCCATCGCGCTGGTCTGCGACATCAGCGGCTCGATGGAGCGCTACAGCCGGCTGCTGCTGCGCTTCGCGCACGCGCTCGCGCGATCGGGGGCGCCGGTCGAGGTATTCGTGTTCGGGACCAGGTTGACCCGCATCACCCGCGAGCTGCGCGTGCGCGACCCGGACGTGGCGCTGCAACGGGTCGGCCGCAGGGTGGTGGACTGGAGCGGCGGGACGCGGATCGGCGCATGCGTGCGGGAGCTCAACCGGCGGTGGGTGCGCCGCACGGTCCCGAGCGGCGCGATCGTGTTGCTCGTGTCCGACGGTTGGGAGCGGGACGACCCGACGCGATTGGCACGCGAGATGGCGACGTTGCAGCGCTCGTGTCATCGCCTGCTCTGGCTCGACCCGCTCGCGGGCCGGCCCGGGTTCGAGCCCGCGACACAGGGGCTCGTCGCCGCCCTGCCGCACGTGGACGACTTCATGCCGTGCGCCAGCGTGGCGTCGCTCGAGCAGCTGGCGGCTCGGCTGATCGACGTCGATTACGAAAGGCGGCGGTCAGGCGGTCGGGCGGACTGGCGGACCCAACTGCAGCGGGACGACCGTCCGGCCGTCCGCCCGTCTCCCCGTCCGCCGGATCTATGAAGCACTGGCACGAGACCCGGGAAGTCCTCGACCGGCTGGCACAACTGCGGCGCGAAGGACAACGCGCCGCGCTCGCCACCATCGTGCGGGTACGGGGCTCGGCGTACCGCCACGAAGGAGCGAAACTGCTCGTGGCGGAGGACGGTGGCACGACGGGAAACGTGAGCGGCGGCTGCCTGGAGCAGGACGTGCGGGAGGTGGCGCTGCAGGTGATCCGGACGGCACGATCCGAGCTGCGCAATTACTGCTCGAGCGCGGACGAGATCGCAGCCTGGGACCTGGGCGTGGGGTGCGAGGGGCAAGTGGATGTGTTCGTCGAGCCCGCGCTCGAGGCGCGGCCACGCGAGAGGGAGCTGCTCGACGAACGGAGACCGTTCGCCGTCTGTACCCTCATCGACGGGAAACGGGAAACGGGAAACGGGAAACGACTGATCGTGACCGCCGACGGCGTCGAGGGCGACCTGGGGTCGGGCGAGCTCAATGCAGCCGTCGCGGCGCGGGCGCGCGAGCTGCTCGGGACGGAGCAGTCCGGTATCGAGGAGATCCGCGGCCGCACGGTGTTCCTGGATTTGTTCGTCCCGCCGCCGCAGCTCGTCGTGTGCGGTGCGGGTGACGACGCCCGGCCGCTCGTCCGCTTTGCCGCGGACGTGGGGTTTCGCGTCGTCGTGGCGGACCGCAGGCCCGGCTATCTCACCCACGACCGCTTCCCGGCGGCGGCGCTGCTCGTGGAGACCGCCGGGGACCAGCTCGCCGAAGTCCTGCCCCTGGACGCCGCGTGCTACGGCGTCGTCATGACGCACAACTTCGCGGACGACCAGGGCTACTTGCGAGCGTTGCTCCCGACACCCGTCTCGTACATCGGGATGCTGGGCCCGCGCCAGCGGACCGAGCGCATCCTGCGCAACCTTGGCGTGGAGGACGCCGTGGCGGAGGCACGCGTCTACGGGCCCGTGGGGCTCGACATAGGGACCGACGGAGCCGAGCAGGTAGCCCTCTCCGTCATCGCGGAGATCCTCGCCGTGCGTTCCGGGCGGCTGGCGAAGTCGCTGCGCGAGCGGGAGGCGCCGATCCATGCCCCCGCCGACTGAGCCACTCGAGGTCGCGGCCGTGATCCTCGCCGCCGGCGCGTCGCGCCGGATGGGGCCGGGTCGCAACAAGATGCTGCTGCGGCTCGAGGGCGAGTCGCTGGTGCATCGGGCGGCCCGGCGGGCGGCGGGCGCGGGTCTGGCGCCCGTGGTCGTCGTCCTCGGAGCTGAAGCCGAGCGGGTGCGCGCCGAGCTGGCCGATCTTCCCTGCGACTTCGCGCTCAACCCTGACTTCACGGGCCCGACGAGTGGCTCGCTCCACAAGGGGCTGGAGCGCCTCCCCGCCGCGGTGGGCGCCGCGGTCGTCACGCTTGCCGACATGGTGCTCGTCACCGAGCAGATGCTCGCCGCGGTCGTCGCCACCGCCCGCGGCAGCGACGCGCCCCTCGTCGTGTCCCGCTACGGAGAAGTCACGGCGCCGCCCCTGCTGTTTCGCCGGGCGCTGTTCGGCGAGCTGCTTGCGTGGACGGGCGAAGGGTGCGGCAAGACGGTGGTCCAGGGCCACCGTGGGGAGGCGGCGTTCGTGGATTGGCCGCCCGCGGCGCTGGCCGACGTCGATACGCCGGAAGACTTCGCCGCGCTTAATAGGTGTTAGGTGTCGGGTGTCAGGTGTCAGGGGTGAGAGGCGAGGCGTCGATGGCCAGCCTTTCACCCCTGGCACCTGACACCCGGCGCCTAGCACCTCGTCACAAGGCGCCGATGTAAGGGAGCGTGCGGAACCGGTCGTTGTAGTCCAGTCCGTAGCCGACCACCCACCGGTCCGGGATGTCGAAGCCGACGTAGTCGAGGGCGACCTCCGTCTCGAGCCGGCCTGCCTTGCGCGTCAGGACGCACGTCTTGAGAGACGCGGGGTGCCGGGCCTCGAGGATCGCGACGAGGTAGGCCAGCGTGTGACCGCTGTCGATGATGTCCTCCACCACGAGGACGTGGTTGCCGGCGATGTTCACCCGCAGGTCCATGACGAGCCGCACCGCGCCGTGCGACGTGGAGCCATGGCCGTAGCTCGACAGGGCGACGAAGTCCACGCGGCAGGGCACGGTCAGGCGACGCGACAGATCGGCGAGAAACACGAACGCCCCCCGCAGCACGCCGATGAGGACGACCTCGCCGGCGCCGGCATAGTCCCGGGAAATCTGACGGGCGAGCTCCTCCACTCGCCGACCGATTTCGGCTTCGGAGATCAGGACCGACGGTGAGGCGGCGGACGCCGGCTCGGGCATGGCCGAAAGATAAGGGGGCCCCTACTTTGCAGGTCCTATGACCGAGTCCCGCACCGAGCAGCGCAGCCTGCCCGAGCGAATCGCCGGCCTTGCGGGCCTGGCGCGGAACCTGGGATGGAGTTGGGACGGCGAGGCCCGAGCGCTCTTCCGCTTCATCGACGAAACCCTGTGGCACCTGACGCAGCACGATCCCCTCGCGTTGCTGCGGCGCGTCGATCCCGCAAGGCTGGCGGCGTGCGCCGCCAACCCTGAGTTCCTGCGGTTCTACGACGCGCTGATGGAGAAGACCGCGCGCCAGGCGTCGGATCAGAGCACCTGGTTCGCCGCGACGTACCCGGAGCTCAGGGGCCAGCCGGTCGCGTATTTCTGCGCCGAGTTCGGGTTGCACAACTCGGTGCCGATCTACTCGGGCGGATTGGGGATCCTCGCGGGGGATCACTGCAAAGAGGCATCCGATCTGGGGGTGCCGATCGTCGGCGTTGGGCTCCTGTACACGCGCGGGTACTTCGACCAGCGGCTCCGGCTGGACGGCTGGCAGGAGGACGCCGACGAGACGTTCGACCCGTCCCTCACGCCGCTGGAGCGCGTCGCCGGACCCGGGGGGACGCCCTCGCTCGCCAGTGTTCGGACTGCGGGCCGCACGGTGCACGTCGGCGCCTGGCGGATCATGGTGGGGCGCGTACCCGTGTACCTGCTCGACACCGATCTGGAGCAGAACGATCCTGCCGATCGGGAGCTCTCACACCGGTTGTATCGTGGCTCGCAGGATCTCCGGCTGCGGCAGGAGTGGATCCTGGGCGTCGGCGGCGTCCGCGTGTTGCGCGCGCTGGGCCAGCGGCCCGCGGCCTGGCACGCCAACGAAGGGCACGCGGCGTTCATGCTGCTCGAGCGGGTGCGCGAGCTGGTCGCGCAGGGGATGCCGTTCGACGAGGCGGTGCGGCAGGTCCGGGCGGCCAGCGTGTTCACGACTCACACGCCTCTCGCGGCCGGCCACGACGCGTTCTCCCGCGAACAGGTCGAGGCGTGCACCGGTCCGATCTGGGAGGAGATGCGCGTGAGCCGCGAGACGGTGCTGCGCCTGGGGCATCACCCGGCCCGCGACCACTGGCACTTCCACATGGCCGTGCTCGCGATCCGGCTCTCCCAGCACGTGAACGGCGTCTCGCGGCGCCACGGTGTCGAAGCGCGACGCATGTGGGGTGACCTCTGGCCCGGCCGGGACGAGGCGCGGATCCCGATCGGCCACGTGACGAACGGCGTGCACCTGGCCACCTGGATGTCGCAGCGTACCGCCCAGGCCCTCGACGCGCACCTCGGCGACGGCTGGATATACCGCGTGGACGAGCCGGGGTTCTGGGACTGCGTGCTGAACATCGACGACGCCGCCCTGTGGGCGGCGCACGTGGAGATGAAGGTGGCGTTGCTGCGGGCGATCCGCGAAGACGCCCGGCGCCGCTGGGCGGAGCAGTGGAAGGAGGCGCTGCACCTCGTTGGCGCCGGCACCCTGCTCGACGAACGGGCCCTGACAATTGGGTTCGCCCGGCGATTCGCGACGTACAAGCGGGCGACCCTGATCTTCCGAGACCTCGACCGGCTGCAGCGCCTCCTGGTCAATCCGTGGCGTCCGGTCCAGCTTGTCTTCTCCGGAAAGGCGCACCCGGCGGACGAGCCGGGGAAGCAGATGCTCCAGCGCGTCTACGCGCTCACCCGAGAGCTCCGCTTCGAGGGCCGGATCGCCTTCGTCGAGGACTACCAAATGCACATGGCGCACCGGTTGGTAGAGGGTGTGGATCTGTGGCTGAACCTGCCGCGCCCGCCGCTCGAGGCCTCCGGGACGAGCGGCATGAAGGCGGCGCTCAACACGGTCCCCCAGCTCAGCACCCTGGACGGATGGTGGGCCGAAGGCTACGATGGCCGGAATGGGTGGGCCATCCCCGCGGCCCCGGAGGGGGGAGACGCCGACGCAGCCGACGCCGAACAGTTGTATCGGCTGCTCGAAGAGGAAGTGGTGCCGCTGTTCTACACGCGCGATGGGCGAGGCGTCCCCGTCGGCTGGGTGGAGAAGATGAAGCACGCGCTCCGTGTCGCGGGCCAGCGTTTCACGGCCCGGCGCATGGTGCGGCAGTACGTGACGGAATACTATGTCCCGGCGATCAAGGGTCAGGGTCCGGGAGACGACCCTCCGACCGCCTGACTGAAGGCGATTTCAACTGCGGGAGCGGAATACGACCATTCGACAACAGAACGCGGCTCGCGCCCGGCCGGCGGGCCGCCCCCAAGGGGGTCCCTCCGGTGCGCCGCGCCCGCACTCCGGCGCCGAAGCGTCTCTCGGGGTGGTGCATCTGACGGCCGAGTACTGGCCGTTCGCCCGCACCGGCGGGCTCGGGGAGGCGGTGAGCGGACTCGCCACCTTTCAGGCGGCCGCCGGCGTGCCCACGACGGTGCTCTTGCCGCTGTATCGCCAGGTGCGGGACGTGGTCCCGTCCCTGGAACGAAGCGGGCCTCCGCTGGCGGTCGCCGTCGCCGGGCACAGCGAGCCCGCGTGGCTGTATCGTCCCTTCGCCGGTGAGAGCCGCGCAGGGCCGCAGGTCTTCTTCATCGAGCACCCGGACTTCTTCGACCGGGCCGGCATCTACGGCGACGAGGACGGGGACTATGCGGACAACGCCCACCGGTTCGCGTTCTTCTGCCTGGCCGCCCTGACGGCGCTGCCTCAGATTGCGCCGGCGGCGCGGGTGCTGCACGCGCACGACTGGCACACCGCCCTGGCGCCGGTCTATCTGCGCACTCTGTTCGCCGGCGAGCCGTTCCACCGGCAGCTCGCCACGGTGCTGTCGGTGCACAACGCCGGGTTCCAGGGGCACTTTCCCCCGACGACACTGGCCGAGCTGGGCCTGCCCGCGGAGCTGTACAACGGGGACGTGTTCGAGTGGTACGGCCGGATGAACATCCTCAAAGGCGGGTTGGCCTTCTCCGACATGGCCGTGACCGTCAGTCCAACCCACGCGCGGGAGCTGCGGACGGCGGAAGGGGGGTTCGGCCTGCACGACAAGTTCACCGCGCTCGCCGACCGTCTGGTGGGGATTCTGAACGGGATCGACCCCGAGGGGTGGAATCCGGCTACCGATCCCCAGATCAGCGCGCACTACTCTGTCGATGATCTCACCGGGAAGCGGCGCTGCAAGACCGCGCTGCAGCACGGATACGGCTTGCCCGAGCAGGCGACCACTCCGGTCTTCGGGATGAGCGCGCGGCTGGTGGCGCAAAAGGGCCTGGACCTGGTGCTCGGCGCCGACCTGCTCGCCGAATCCGACGCGCAGTTCGTGTTCCTCGGCTCCGGCGAGCACCGTTATCACGCGGCGCTGATCGAGCTCGCCAGTCGGGCCCCGGAGCGCGTGGCGGTCGAGTTCGCCTTCACGGATCATCTCGAGCACCGGCTGCTCGCGGGAGCGGACCTGCTGCTCATGCCCTCGCTGTACGAGCCATGCGGGCTCACGCAGATGCGGGCGCAGCGCTACGGCACGATCCCCGTCGCCCGGCGCGTGGGCGGTCTGCTGGACAGCATCCAGGACGGCGAGACCGGCTTCCTGTTCGATGCGTACTCCCCCGGGGCGCTCACGCAATCGGTGCGGCGGGCGCTGGAATCCTTCCGGGACCGAGCCGTGTGGCGGGCGTTCGTGCGGCGGGCGATGAGCCAACAGTTCGGCTGGGACCGCTCGGCCGCCCAATACCTGGACGTGTACCGCCGCGCGCTTGCCGCCGGGCCCGTCGCCGGCTGACCGCCACCGCCATGGATTTCGTCCTCGCGCTCCACAGTCACTTGCCGTACGTGCTGCATCACGGCCGGTGGCCGCATGGCAGCGACTGGCTCTGCGAAGCGGCGCTCGACACCTACCTCCCCTTGCTCGAGAAGCTGCAAGAGCTCGCGGCCCGGGGCACGCCGGCGCCGGTGACGATCGGTTTCACCCCGGTGCTCGCGAACCAGCTCGCCAACCCGGACTTCGTGAAGGAACTGGAGGCCTTTTTCGACCAGCGGCAGGCCGTGAGCGCGGAGGCGCCGGCCACCCTCGCCGCCACGGGGGACGCGAGCCTCACGCCCCTGGTGGAGTTCTGGCAGTCGCGCCAGCGCCGGCTTCGGGACCTGTTTCACGCGATCGATTGCGACATCGTGGGCGCGTTCCGACGTCTCCAGGACGCGGGGCACCTTGAGATCATCAGCTCGGCGGCCACGCACGGTTATCTCCCGCTGCTCGCTCGTGATGAAAGCATCCGCCTGCAGCTGGCCGTGGGGCGGAACGAGCACCGGCGGCTGTTCGGCCGCGAGCCGGTGGGTTGCTGGTTGCCGGAATGCGCCTACCGGCGACGCAAGGGCAGGCGGCCGGGGATCGAGGAGCAACTGGCGGCCGCGGGCTTCCGATACTTTTTCACCGACGCCCATCTCGCTCAGGCCGGAGATTCGCTCGGAAGCTACGGTGAGATCCCGTTGGGCGCCGAGCGCTTTGACGCGGAGCGGCCCGAGACTCCGTCCAAGCCCGCGGGGGAGACGGTTCGGTCGCCCTATCGCGCGTACCGGGTGACGCCGGCCGGGGCGAAACGGAGCGTCGCGGCGCTGGTGCGCGACCCGCGATCCTCGATGCAGGTCTGGAGCCGCCATCACGGCTATCCAGGCGACGAGTGGTACCTCGAGTTCCACAAGATCCGCTGGCCCGGCGGCCTCAAGCTCTGGCGGGTGACGGGACCGAACGTGGATCTGGGCGGGAAGCGTCCCTACGAACCGGCGGTGGCGATGGGCCGGGCCGCGGACCACGCGCGCCACTTCGCCCACCTGCTCGCGAGCATCGCGACGGATACGGCACGCGGCGCGGGGGCGAATCGCGCCGGCGTCGTCGTCGCGCCGTTCGATACGGAGCTGTTCGGCCATTGGTGGTTCGAGGGTGTGGACTTCCTCGCCGGCGTTTACCGGGAGCTGCGCCACCATGACGGTGTCCGTCCTGCGACGGCGTCGAGCCACCTCGCGGATCATCCGCCGCGCACGGCCATCCGCCTGGCCGAAGGGTCCTGGGGCGTGAACGGCGACCACTCGATGTGGCTCAACGATCGCACGGCCTGGACCTGGCCGCGGCTCGGGGCGCTGGAGAACGCCTTCTGGAAGGCGGCCCGCGGCGCCCTCGCGGTACCCGCGGCTCGGCCCGTGCTCGCGCAGGCGGCGCGCGAGTTGCTCCTCGCGCAGTCCTCCGACTGGCAGTTCATGATCTCCACCGGCGCCGTGCCGGACTACGCCGAGCGCCGCTTCAACCTGCACTGCGCTGACGCGGAGCGGCTGGTCGCCGCCCTGGCGTCCGCCTCGTCGGGTGGCGGGGAGGGTGGGGCGGCGCTGGCGGCGGAGTTGGAGCGTCGCGACGCGCTCTTCCCGAACGTGCTCGAGGCGGTCGCGGAGGTCCTGGCCGGTTGAATGTCCGGTCGGTCGTCATCCACGGGCATTTCTACCAGCCGCCGCGAGAGGATCCGTGGCTCGACGAGGTCGAGACGGAGCCGTCTGCCGCGCCGTTCCACGACTGGAACGAGCGCGTCGAGCGGCAATGCTACCGGGCGGTGGTGGCGGCCCGGCTGTACGCGCCGGACGGGCGGATCGCGCGGATCGTCAACACGCTCGCCTCGGTGAGCTTCGACTTCGGCCCCACGCTGCTCGAGTGGCTGGAGCGCGCGGCGCCCGCGACCTACGCGGCCGTGCTCGAGGCGGACCGCGTGAGCCGCGAGAAGCACGACGGGCACGGGAACGCCATCGCCATGCCCTACCACCACGTGATCCTGCCGCTCGCCTCGCACCGCGACAAGGTGACCGAGGTGCGTTGGGGAATCGCGGACTTCCGCCGCCGTTTCGGACGCGAGCCCGTCGGCATGTGGCTCCCGGAGACGGCGGTCGATCCGGAGACCCTGGATGTCCTTGCGGCCGAAGGGATCCGCTTCACGATCCTCGCGCCCCATCAGGTGGAGGGCGCGCCCGCGGACGGGACGCCGGGGTGGTACCGCACGCCCGGCGGCCGGTCGATTGCCCTGTTCGTGTACGACGGCCCGCTCTCCCACGACGTGGCGTTCGGGCCGCTGCTCTCCGATGCCGCGGCGTGGGCGGAGCGGCTGGCTGCGCCCGGGAAGCCCGGGAGCGAGCCGCGGCTCGTGGCGATCGCGACGGACGGCGAGACGTACGGCCACCATCACCGCTTCGGCGAAGTGGCGCTGGCGTGGCTGCTGCGGGAGTTGCAGCGGCGCGCCGGGATGCGGGTCGAGAACTTTGCCGCCTTCCTCGCCCGACATCCGCCGGAGCGGGAGGTGAAGCTGGTGGCGCCCACCTCGTGGAGCTGCCCGCATGGCGTGGAGCGCTGGCGGGCCGACTGCGGCTGCCGCCTTGCGCCGGAGCACCCGAGCCAACAGCGCTGGCGGGGGCCGCTGCGCGAAGCGCTCGACTGGCTCGCCGGGGAGCTGCACGCGCGCTTCGAGGGCGAGGGAGCTGAGCTGTTCGCCGACCCCTGGGCGGCGCGCGACGCCTACGGCGCGGTGGTGAGCGCGGACGGACCGGGCATCGCCCGGTTCGCAGCCGACCGCATGCGCCATCCGGGCGACCCGACAGCGCACGTGCGCGCGCGGGAGCTGCTCGAGCTCGAGCGCAACGCCCTGCGGATGTTCACCTCGTGCGGCTGGTTCTTCGACGACATCGCCGGGATCGAAGCGGTGCAGATCCTGCGTTACGCCGCGCGCGGGGTCGAGCTGGCGGGGGCGGAGGCCCCGCGCCTCGAGGCGGGAGTGCTCGAGCGGCTGGCGCGTGCCGACGCGAACGAGCCGGGAGCGGGGACGGGGCGCGACGTGTACCTCAATCGGGCCAAACCGTCATTCCCGGCGCCGGCCCGCATCGCGGCGGGTTACGCTGCCGCGCGCCGGCTCGCGCCGCGAGCCGACGCTCTCCGCGGTGGCTGCTACGTCGCGAAGCAGCAGACAGACCGGGTGCTCCTGACTCACTGCCGGACAGGGCGCGAGTACCGGTTCCGCGTGTCGGTCGGGCGCGGAGAGGGGACGTGGCTCTCGGTCGACGTGGCGCGGCCGGACGGCGAGGCGATCGCGCGGCTGGGGTTCTCCGATCTCCCCGAGCGCTACCGGTTCCCGATCATCGCGACGCGACGTGCAGAGCTGGTGCGGCGCGGCCTTGCGGCGGAGGAGGCGAGCTTGCTCGCCACGGGCGCCCGGGACCTGAGGCACGTCGTGGCTCGAGCGTTGCTGCGCGCGGTTGCGGCGCTCGAGCACGACCGTTCTCCGCGCGCCGTCGCCGCCGTCACGGACCTTGCGGACCTCCTCGAGCTCGAGGGCGCGCCCATTCCGTTCGACGTGCAGACGGCGTTCTACCGGATTCGCGTGGCGTCCCCGCCCGACCGGGCGGCGGAGCTCACGCCGCTGGCGTGGCGCCTCGGCTTCGCGGAGGGCGACTAACTGGAGCCGCTGCGGTTCGCCTTCGGGGCCCATTTCCACCAGCCGGTGGGAAACTTCGACCATGTGTTCGAGCAGCACGTGCGCGATGTGTACCGGCCCTTCCTTGAGCGGTTGGCCGAGCGGGAGTTCTTTCCCGTCTCCGTGCACATCTCGGGGCCGCTCCTGGAGTGGCTCGAAGCGCACGAGGGCACGCTCCTCGACCGGATCGGGCGGCTCGCCGTGGACGGCTGTCTCGAGTTGCTGCTCGGGGGCTTCTACGAGCCCGTGCTGGCCGCGCTCCTTCGGGAGGACCGGCTCGAGCAGATCGCGTGGATGCGCCAGGCGATCTCCCGGCGATTCGGCGTAGAGGCAACCGGGCTCTGGCTGACCGAGCGCGTGTGGGAGCCCGAGCTGCCGGCGGACCTCGCCCAGGCAGGGGTGCGCTACGCGCTCGTAGATGACCGTCATTTTCTGGTCAGTGGCTTCACCCGCGACCGGCTGCACGCCCCGCTCTGGACCGAAGCCGGCGGCCACCGCGTCGCCCTGTTCCCGATTGACGAGCGGCTACGCTACCTGATCCCGTTCAAGCCCCCGGCCGACACCGTCGCGTACCTGCGCGAGCTGCGCGACGCGGGTCATGCCCTGGCCGTGCTGGCGGACGATGGCGAGAAATTCGGTGGGTGGCCCGGCACCAAGGAATGGGTGTATGACCGCGGCTGGCTCACGCAGTTCCTGGAGGCGATGGGCGCGCTGGTCGCAGGGGGCGAGATCCGGCTGACTACCTTCGCCGCCGCTCTTGCCGAGGTGCCGAGCGGCGGGCTCGCTTACCTGCCCACGGCGTCATACCGGGAAATGGAGGGCTGGGCGCTTCCGCCCGAGGCCGCGGCCAGGCTGGCGCGGCTCGAGCGCGACCTCGGCGAAGCGCGGCTCGCCGGCCCCGACGGCGGGCTGGTCCGGGGGACGCACTGGCGGAATTTCTTCGTTCGCTATCCGGAAGCGAACCGGATGCACAAGAAGGCGCAGGCGCTTTCGGCGCTGTGCCGGCGCCGCGGGGAC
>DATDFP010000021.1:0-10546 GCA_036522535.1 Gemmatimonadales bacterium | reverse complement strand
TTCGTCGCGGAGAATGGCAAGGAAGCGCTGGCCATCAGCCTGTGGGAGAAGAAGGAGAACGCGGAGGCCTACAGCCGCGACACGTACCCCGCCCTGCTGCGGGGTCTTGCGAAGATCGTCGAGGGCACGCCGCAAGTCGAGTCTTACGAGGTTGCCAACTCGACCTTCCACAAGATCGCGTCGAAGAGCTAAGACGCCGGTCTTTGTCGACACAGAGAGGGGCGGCACCAGGCCGCCCCTTGTTTTTCCAGGAAGGAGGCGGCAGATGAGCGAGATCCACTGTCACAGCTGCGGCGGGTTCATCACGAATCCGGCGGGCGTTTCGTACCGGCTCCCGTCCGAGACGGTGGCCGTGGCGGCGCCACACAGCGCGCTATGCACGTGCTGTCCGTCCATCGTCTACGGGCCGCCGCCGGGGTACTTGTCGTTGGCGGGGTTGCCGAGCATCGATCTCCGCAGGATGGCGGCCCGCAACTAGGCCATGCGCGAGCGAGGAATCCCGTGGATGTCCCATTTGTGATCTTGCAGCGGCTGGAGGAATTGGGGTTGGAGCAGCAGGATCTCGCCCGCGCCGCCCGTGTGACGGAGTCCTACATCTCTCAGTTACTGACTCGGAAAAAGGCGCCTCCCGCGCCAAGCCGCACGGACATCTATGATCGGATGGACAAGTTCTTGAAGCTTCCGAGCGGGGAGCTGGCCAAGCTGGCGGACCTCCGACACAAGGAAGAATTGAAGCGGGAATTGGGGGAGGAACCCGTACCCCTGTACCACGAATTTCGTCAGTTGATCCTGCGCAAGTGCAATCGTGAGAAGGAAAAACACGTCCGCGCGATCTTTGAAGAGCAGCCCTTCGGCGAGCTCGAACGCCTGGTCACCCAGACGTTGCTGGACGTGGTCAAGCGCGTGGCGAAAGACGAGCTCGAGAATGACTCCTGGCTCCGTACGGTGGCTCGGCTCAGTTGCCGCAGCGATGAGGAGATGCGGGTCGTCGTGCTCGAGTTCCTCGATACGAATCTGTTCCACGTGTCCGCTGAGAACTGCGTCGCGTTCTTAGATCCGCTGATTGAATCCTGGGACATCGACCTCGGGACGTTCGGTCTCGAGATTGTTTTGAACCACAGCGTCGTCCCAGGGCAGGCGAGGCGATTCGAGTTTGTCGAGCGGGAGGCGGAACAGCCCGTCGGCGAAGAGCCGGGGCTCCGGGAATTCCTTCAGGATCCTTCCCTCAGCGGCACCGCGACCGCGGACGAAGTCGCGTTTCTCAAGCAGCTGAGGTTCCAGCACACGCGGCCGACGCCGCTCTACTATTACCGGGAGTTGCAGAACCTCAGAGATCCGCTCCATTTTCGCAGCCCTAACGTGTCGCGAAACGCCACCAGCCACATGACAGGAGCAACGGTGTGACTGATCCTCCATATTCCGAGAAGGAACGCCTACCCAACGACGCCCGGGAATACCTGGCTGACCGGCTCGACGGTGCTCGGGACCTCTATCTGCTCGCCCTGGCGCTGGGAGTGCGCGGGGACGGGCCGCCCTTGTTCGGCCGGATGATCCGGGAAGCGCGGATTCATTTCACCGCCGTGATTGAAGAGTGCCGCATCGCCGGCCTAGACACGAGCGCGATCGCCGTGATGCTCGGCAAGATGAACGAGGAGCTGGTGGACAGCATCAGGCCGGAGATCTGGCAACATTTGGAGCAACTCATCGCCCAGCGGGCGCGGGGGCACGCAGGGTGAGTGCTCCCGTCCTCCGCGAAGGCCCGGTGAGACTTCGGCTGATGACGCTAGGATGTCGGCTTCCCGCCTTCGGTCCTCTGGCGCCGGAGCTCGGCGTGCTGGACCCGAATCGCTGCCATCACGCGGTCGATCACCGCCTGAGCCGTCTCCCGCGTACGCGGCATCGCGAGCAAGTCCGTGTAGTCCACGGGCGAGCCGAAGGACACGGCGATGCGCTTGAAGATTCGCGGGAGGTAGCGGCCGATGGGGAGCACCGCGTGCATCCCGTCGATCGCGACGGGAATCACCCGCGGCCGGGTCGCAAGAATGAGCAGCCCGGCACCCGGTCGCCCCGGCCCCACAGAGCCCTCCCGCGACCGGGTGCCCTCGGGAAAGAGAGTCATCACACCGCGCGGAAGTACGTCCATCATACGGTGCAGCGCGTGTAGGTCGTGACGCCCTTCCCGCACCCAAATGCACTTCCAGTTGTCGGCCAGCCAGGCCAGTATCGGGTTCTTGTAGAAGTTCTCCGCCGCCGCCGGATTCCAGGGAATCAACTGGGGCTTGAGCCACGACTGGGGATAGAACGCCGCCAGGCCCACCAGGAAGCTATCGAGCATGGATTGGTGATTCGAGAGGAGGAGTGTGTTCCGCTCCTCGCCGACGTTCCGGCGGCCGATGACCACGGTTCTGTTGAAGACGAAGAAGACCAGCCAGAACAGGGTCACAGTGACATTCGTCACCACATAGGACGTGACCGGCCAGAGGAGGTGGAACAGCTTCCACCGGCGTGGCGCCTGCCGCCCCGATTTCGGTTCAGGCGTCCGTGGGTCTCTACCGGACTGCGACGGTTGCTTCTCCAATGAGGCGTTGGTAGGCGTTCGATGTTCACCGCTTGAGGTTCGCCAGGACGCCGGTGATCACCGCCAGCCGGTTGGATGATTCGGGCGTCGCGATCACGAACCGCTGGCCGTCGGGGTGCACGTCATACTGTGCCAGCACGCCGCCCGACTGGTAGGTGGCCCGGAACAAGGTCTTTCGCGCACCCACCACCATCTCTGTGCCGGGCTTGAGCTGGACCGCTATCAGTTGATTCCTGGACCAGTAGAACAGCTCCGCTCCGCCACGCGACCAGACCGGCATCTGTCCTCCCGCGGACGAAACTCGGAGCCGGGGGCCAGGGGCCGGGAACCGCTGGAGGTAGACTTCCGATTGGCCGGTCTCGTCGGAGTCGTAGGCCAGCCAGCGGCCATCGGGGGAGAGGCGACCGCCCTCCGCATTGTACGGTGTTTTCACGATCGGCTGTGGCTCGGCGGGGCCCGACGTCCGCACCAGCCAGATCGACCGGGGCCCGTTCGGGGGCACTTCCGTGAACAGGAGGGACTTGCCGTCCCGTGTCCAGTCGGAGGGCCACTGGTCCCCGGGACGGTCGAGCAGGAGTGCCGGCGGGCTGGTGGCGTCACTCGGCATCAGGTAGAGACCCTTACCGGGCAGACCGATGCTGTCGACGGCCGACAGCGCGATCCGCCTGCCGTCAGGGCTCCAGACCGGGTCGTTGTAGTCGCGGCCCTCCTGCCCCCCTGAGGTCAGCCGCTGGTCCGTGTTCGTTTGCAGATCATAGCTCCACAGGTCCGCCCAGTTGGCGCCGCCGTAGGCGCCGTACACGATGTGCCGGCCGTCGGGGGAGAAGCGCGGTACCCAGAAGCGCCTGCCGCTCGAGAGAGTCCGGCCGGATCCATCCCGCTGGAGCAACCGCAGCACCGCGCCGAAGCTCCGCGGCGCGTACGCCAGCACCCCGGACGCGGACATGCTGTAGGCGGCTAGGGCATCGAAGGCCGTCGAAAGGTTCTCCAGCACGCGCGAGGCCGGGCCGGTCGTATCGCCGCGACTCGCGACGAACGGCTGGACCATCACCGATCCATCGAGTGTTCCGAAGACGAGATACCCGGGCGGCACGTATGTCGGACTGAGTCCGGTCACCAGCGGCTTGAAGTTCCCCGACGCAAGGCTCAGCACACCAATCCGGGCCGGTCTTCGGTAGTTGACGCACAGCAGCTCCCTTCCTCCCGGAAGGAACTGCGGGCTCATCAAGACCAGATCGCCCCCAACGTGCTGCACCCCGACCGGGGTCGGGCTCCCCCCCTGGGCCCCGACGCGGTAGAGCCGGCCCTCGGGGTAGGTGGCGTAGAGGATCGTCCCGTCCGGTCCCCAGGTCGCGCCGGCAAAGCTCTCAGTGAGGGGTGTCACAGTCGCGAGCTCGGAGCCATCCAGCCGGACCCGCTTGATGCTGGTGCCGGCGTTGAACCCGATCGTCGCCCCGTCGGGAGCGAAGAAGATGCCGCCCGGGTCCTCCGCAGCGTCTTCGGTTCCCGGAATCGGTCCGGGATCGAGCTCGGAGAGCCGTTGCTGGAAGAGCAGAGAGCCCGACGGGGTGTTCGCCCGATACACGAGGACGGTCCCGTCCGGCGAGAGGGCGAGATTCCCGCCGATGTTCCGTAGACTGTCGCTGTTGAGGTAGAATCGCAGCGACGCCGTGGAGGAGGCGGCGTGCCCGCGGCTCAGCCAGACGCCTGACGCGCCGAGAGCCACTCCGGCCAGGCCCATGCTAGCGAGCAGAGCGAGGCGCGCTGGCGGTCGAATCCCGCGGGAGGCCGGATGCACGTGGATCCGGGTGGAGCCGGTGAAACCCGGATCGGCGAGGGCGCGGGCGAATGCGCCGGCACTCTCGAACCGATCCGCCGGCAGCTTCTCCAACGCCCTGCGCACGGCGGCTTCCACATGCACCGGGATCGTATGCCGGTGCAGCGTGAGCGCCCGCGGCTCCTCCGTCATCACCCGCGCGATGATCGCCTGTGCCGTCGGGCCCACGAACGGCGGCTCACCAGAGAGCATCTCGTAGAGCACACAGCCTATGGCGTAGATATCCGCCCGCGGCGTCAGCGCCCGCTCCCCCATCGCCTGCTCCGGCGCCATGTACCCCGGCGTCCCCAGGCTCATTCCCGTCTCCGTGATCCGCGTCGCGCCTTCCGAGCGGCTCGCCGCCAGCGCAATCCCGAAGTCCGCCACCAGCGCGTGCTCGGCGTGCAGCAGGATGTTCTCCGGCTTGATGTCCCGGTGGATCACCCCCTGCTCGTGCGCGTAGTCCAAGGCGTCCAGCACTTCCGTCGCGATGCGCACCGCATCGTCGACCGGCAGCTGTTGCTCCCGCGTGAGCCGGTCGCGCAGACTCTCGCCTTCCACGAACGGCATGACGTAGAACACCACCCCATCCACCTCGCCGGAATCGTGGAGCGGGAGGATGTGGGGGTGCTGGAGATTGGCAGCCGTCTTGATCTCCTTGAGGAACCGCTCGGCACCCAGGATGGCCGCGACCTCCGGGCGCAGCACCTTGAGCGCGACCTTCCGATCGTGTTTGACGTCGTGCGCGAGGTACACCGAGGCCATCCCGCCCGCGCCAAGCTCGCGCTCGATCCGGTAGCGGTCGGCGAGAGCGGCCTTCAAGCGGTCAAGCTGGGCCGGGGCCACTCACAGTCCTTGGGGAAGCCGTGGCTAATATCCGGATCGAACTCCAAAGAGGCCAGGGGGCCAGCGCTTCAAGAAAAAGGGTTCATGGAATGTGTTCTCCTTGCGAGCCGAGCGCGGCGTCGCCGGTGAGGAGGAACTCGCGGGAGAAGCGCTCCATGATGTGCTTATTCGACTCGGCGGTCATCGAGCCCCAGCGCGGCCGGCTCCACGTCGAAAGCGAGGGACGTCGAGAGGGCGCGGTAGGCATCGATCTGCGCCTGGAGATCGGCGACCTTCTGCGTGGCGGTTGCGATGGCATCGGCGCCAGCGATGAAGCGGCGCGGCGGCGGCTCCTCGCTGGCGATCGTGACCAGCGCCCGTGCGAGCTTCGCCGGGTCGCCGCCTTGCCGGCCGCTCTGTCCCTGCCACCACTTCAGCTGCTCCGCGGTGCGGTCGGCGTAGTCCTCGATGGACGGCTCGGCGTAGGTCACGGACGCCGGCTCCAACAGCTCGGTGCGGAAGAACCCGGGGTTGACGACCGTGGTGGTGATGCCGAACGGCGCGACCTCTTGCTGCAGCGACTCCATCCAGCCCTCGAGGCCGAACTTCGCCGCGGCGTACGCCGAACAGAACGCAAACCCGACGAGGCCCGCGGTCGAGGAGATCGAGATAATGTGCCCGGAGCGCTGCTTGCGCATGACCGGCAGGACGGCGCGGGTGACATTCATCGGGCCGATGAGGAGCGTCCCCAACTGCCGTTCGATCTGCTCCGGCGTCAGTTCCTCGAAGTAGCCGGCAAAGAAGTTGCCGGCATTGTTGACCAGCACGTCGATGCGGCCGAACCGGTCGACGGCGGCCCGGGCCGCCCCAGCCGCGTCGGCGCGGTCCGTGACGTCCAGCTTGAGGACGAGCAGGTCCCCCGACTTTCCCACGGCCCTGGCCACGGCGTCAGTGTCCCGGCCGGTGGCCACGACCGCGTGACCTGCGGCCAGCGCGGCCTTGACGAAATCGACGCCCATGCCACGGCCGGCACCTGTAATAAGCCAAACCTTCTTGTCAGCCTTGCGAGTCATAGAACCTCCTTGATCCGTGTTCCCGCTTGTCCTTTAGAGGCCAATCGTACGGAAAAATCGAGAAGGGTTTGTGAGTATTCCAGGCATTACGTTGCCTCCTCGGGTGGTTGAACGGCCGCGAATCCGTTGTAGAGCAGCAGATCGTAGATGACCTTCAGCGTACCCGCGATGAAGAAGGGCACGCTGATCAGCGACGGCCGAGCAAACATCATTCCCGCGAATACGGGAGCAATCGCAGCCCCGGTCGTTCGGGCCACGCCGGTGATGCCAGCTGCCGCTGATCGTTCTTCCGGACCAACCACGGCCATGATGTACGATTGCCTGAGGGGCACATCCATTTGGCTGATGCTGAAGCGCAGAAGGAGTAGTAGGATGGCCAACGAAAGGTTCGGCATGAGCGGTACAAGAATCAGCAAGATGTTTGAAGGAAGGTGGGTGAACACCATGGTCTTGACGAGGCCGAAGCGCGAGGCCAGTCGTGAGGCCAGTAGTGCGGAGACTCCAGCCAGTACATTCGCCCAGAAGAAGATCAAGCCGAGGGCTCCAGGGTTCACACCAAAACGGAGATAGAACCAATACGCGGCGAAGCTCTGCACCACGAAGCCACCCGCAAAGGAGTCGAGCGCGAAGAGGCCCGACAGCTTCAGAACGACATGCCCTGAGCGGCCGATCCCAAAGCGAGTGTTCATCGCGGCTGGAGCGGGGGCTCCTGCTCTCGGCAAACTCACTTCGGCGGCACACGACAGACGGGTGAAGAAGAAGGCCAAGAGAGCGCCTACAGCGGCGTAGAGAAATACAACAACCCGATAGCTCCAAAGGGGCGCAATCGCCCTCGTCTGCAGAGCTTGTGAAAGCAGTCCTCCACATAGTGCACCGGTAGCGGTCGCGAACGAGCCGGCCAGCGTGTACCAGGCGAATACCGCTGTCCTTGCGTGACTGGGAACGACTTGGGAGAGCGCCGCCTGCTCGATGGGCAAGAATGGCCCCACTTCGTTGCCACTGGGACTGATGACACCGATCGTCCCGGCGACGATAAGGAGCACGAAGTTGCTTGTGCCTGCGAAGGTTAGACCTGCAGCCCCCATGAGAATGGCACCGATGATCAGCATCCGCCGCCGCCCGATCCGATCAGCTCGGGTTGTGAGGTAGAGGGAGACGGCAGTGTCCCCGACCAGCGTCAGAGTGAGTAGCAGGCCGGTTTGGGATGTAGTCAAGCCGAGGCTGGTCAGGTAGAACACCAACACTACGGATAACGAACCGTAAGCGAACAGCCGAATAAGCCGCGTGAGGAATAACAGCCACCCATCACGCGTCAGAACGCGAAGCACGCTTCGCTCTTCGCCACCTGCGAAACCTCTTGCCGTCCGTGTCATTATCCGGTCCGAGGAGCGCTCCGACGCGCCGCGCGGTCAGGGGCCACCAGGTGGGCTTCGTTCCACTGACTTCTCCCGCAGTAGCGCGCTTCGGCCGGTGGGCCGCCCAAGGTACAGGCCGGCGTCGGAGCCCTGGGTGAACCCACGAGCACAAGCGCCATGAACGTGTACGTGAGCATCGGCGATCCCTTTTTTTTTAGGGCACGAGACGATGAACCACTTTAAGGACGAAGGCCCCGTTGAGGGGGCGCGATAAGGCGCGAGCATCGGGGAAACGAAACCGAGCGAGTGGATCGGTCGTGTACCCGGAGTTCCACACCAGGAACACATCGTCTCCGATCACCGGAATCCAGTGGAACCGCACGTTGAAGTCGACGCGCTCGGTCTCGTTGTCATATTGGACGAACGCGAGCAAGCTCGTGCGCGTGTTGAAGTCGTACTCCACCCGGTTGGCCGAGAGCACGGCCGCGAACGCGCCGGCCGGCAGCTGCGCCGTCGTCCGGGTCAGATCGGTGCTCACGATGACGGGCCCACCTCCCCGCCAGACCGCAGTGAGCTCGAGGTCGGTGCTGTGCCCGCCGTAGAACCCACCCCAGTTCACGAACGCTCCGATGCTCAAGGGTCGACCCGGGTTCATGAAGTACTGCAGCTCATAGCGGGACCACCAGTAGCGGCCGGGCTGGATCACGACCCCACGGAAGATGTCGAAGGTGTCGGTGGGCGCGTCCATGAGGCGCTGGATGTTGACCTCGAAGTGATCGCCATTCTGGCGGTCGCCCCCCAAGATACGCCACTCGAACCATGCCGTCTCCCAGTCGCTGCTCTGCAGCAGTGAGCCCGTTTCGTTCGCGATGATGTCCCAGCTCGGGATGGGAAACGTGAAGTCGAGCTGCCGGATCCCCAGCACGCCGGGCCGCGGCATGAAGTCGACGTGCCCGGTCGTCTCCCAGATCCCCGTGCGGCGGACGAAGCCGAGCGGCGGAGCGAAGCCCGAGTCGATGCGGTAGAGCGAGACGAAGTTGTCGAAGCGGTCGTTCGGGTTGTCGGTGGAGAGCCGCCACGCGAGGGGAGTCCCAGGCACTCCCGGCGATTGGCTGCCCGCGATCCAGACCTTGGGCTCGAGGTTGGCCCCGTGTACGATGAGCGGCAGGTCGACGTCCAATCCGCCGGCCCGCTGCACACCTTGGCCGCCGGATCCTGCGTGGAGCGTCCCGATCGCGCCGACGTAAGATCGGTCGAAGAGGTCATGCTGGACCCGAACGACAGCGTCGTTCGCCTTGTCTGCCCCGCCGGTCTCTGCGTCGAGCGCGCCGATCCTCCATGGCCCGAGCCGCCCGTAGACCCGCCCGCCCGCGAGAATCGGCACGGGCGCACCGCTCGTGTCGAGGCCGATGCGGCGCGAGTAAAACAGTTGCACTCGGCGTGGCGTCCCCAGGTCGAGCAGCCCGCCCGATTCGAGGAAGAACTGGCGCTTTTCTGGGAAGAAAAAGGGAAATCGGGTGAGGTTGATGACCTGCTGATCGACCTCCACCTGTGCGAAGTCGGTGTTGAGGGTCAGGTCAGCGGTCAACGTCGGCGTGATGCCGAGCTTGGCGTCGACCCCGCCCTTGCCGCCGAAATAGCCGGCCGCCGTCTCCCCGCCGAGGCTGTCGTGCTCGGACTCCACGGCCCGGCCGAGCGCATACGGGTACAGCTCAACATCGTGAGGTCGGTGCAAATCACCGAGATCGCTGATTGTTCCTTCATTGTTCAGCTGATAGAACCCCTGCGCCCGGCCGTACGAGCGCCAGAGGTCTTCCTCGTTCTTCCGGCGAATGAAGCGGCGGACATTGAACCCGAACTCCGGATTGGTCCCGGCATGAAACCGCAGCGCGAGCGACGGGATGCGGAACTCCGCTGTCCATCCGCCAGTGTCGCGCAACACCGCGACGTCCCAGACGCCATTCCAGTTCTCGTTCAGGTCGTCGACGCCCGAGAATTGCGCGTCCCACATCGCCCCGTTTGGGTTGGTGCCAAACACGAACGCGCTGCGCCGGTCGTCGTAGCTGTCGATCAGCAGCTGGACGTTATCATCGCTCGAGAGGTCCGCATCCCGGCGGAGTTGGCTGGCGCGCGCGCCTCGCATGTTCGAGTCGTCGCAACGCACCGCGATGTAGAGCGCTTCGGCGTCGTGGGCGACCTTGACGACCGTCCGCTCCGTGGCGGGGGCTCCCTCGCGCGGCTCGCGCTGGCGGAAGTCGTCGATCGAGTCCGCCGTCGCCCAGAACGGCTCGTCGAGCCGCCCGTCAAGCGTCACCACAGTCTCTATCCGGGTGGCACGGATAGTGGAGCTGGTCGCCGGAGGGGGGAGGTCGTGACCGGGGGGGCTAGCGCTCGTCTGCTGCGTTCGGGCGATCCGGGTGGGGAGGCTCAGGCTGGCGAGCAAGACCGCGACGCGCAGGACGTCGGTCATCGGCCGGGTTGCGGCCATACCGTCATTAGGCCGTCTCGAACACATAGACCTCGGCATCGTAGCGACCAGTGAGCCACGGCTCCTTGCCGTCTGCCGTCAGGTTGCCCATGTCGGGGCTCCCGCTACCGGGAACCCTCCGAGGCGACCGCGATCCCGAAGTCCGGCGGGCAGCGGCAGAGGCACTGGGAAAGACGCTCTAAAAGCTTGCCGAGCCTTCGCGAGATCGGTGACATCGATCCGCAATGCGATGGCCGGAGTGTGCGCGGCTCACGCTCAGAACTGGTCAGTTTGACGACGACTGACTCTCCCCACGAAGACCTCTTGCTCAACGCTTGCGTCGACTTCCAGCAGGGCGCGCAGCGTATCGGCGAGAGGCGCATTTGGCGCCATTCGGAGGTCTGCTTGGATTGCTTCGCGGGCGCGGTCCGT
>DATDFP010000020.1:0-2338 GCA_036522535.1 Gemmatimonadales bacterium | reverse complement strand
GGGTGACCCAGGCCTGGATCGAGACGAAAGGGCTCCGAGGGCTCCTGGCCCGGGACACGCCCGCATGATCCTCACCGCGTTCTTCGCGGCCCTCGTGTTTTGGATCGTCATTACCATTTCCGCCGCCATCCGGTGGCTCTGGAGGAAGATGACATGAGCGACGACAAGCTCGTCAAGATTCGCGACTACTCGGGGACGACCATCTACTACGCTCCCATGAGCGAGCGGTTCGTGGCAAAAGTGCCCGACGGTCCGGAACTCCATGCGGAGTCGGAAACCGACCTCCGGAAGAGGCTCGATCGGAGCATCGCCGCCTACCGCTCGAAGGCACGGCCGGCGGTGGAGGCCATCCTGGTCCGGTTCGATCATCCGCCTATCGTAGGCGTCTTCCGCGGCTTTCACGCGCGCACTGGCGCGCTCCTCTTCCATAACGTTGACGGAAAAGCCGTCGAGGTCGAGAAGTACGGCCAGACGCCCAAGCTCGTGCCGCCGAGCGCCAACCCGGCGCAAGTCAAGGCGCTCGCGACGACGATCGTTTGGACGCCGAGGCGCGGGTGCTCGCCGCGCTCCTAGGCGAAGGGAAAGGACTAAGATGAGTCGGGCGATCCTTGCGGCGCTCCGTCGGGCCGTCGCCGAAGCGCGTCATGGCGAGCACTGTGCGATCCGTCCACCGCGCCGGCAGGCGTGCGATTGCTGGATGGCCGAGGCGATCACCGCGCTGGCCGCGGTCGGGCGGGTGAGCCTCGGCTACACGGTGCTCTGCCGCGCCGACCGCAAGCCGGACGGCTCCAAGGGGCGCTACGAGGTCGCTCGGAGCGAGCCCTTTGAGACGCTCGACGCCGCGGTCACCTATGCGCGCGGGATCAGTGAGTCCCGGGAGCCGCGGATTGTCGAGGATGTGCTGCATCTCTGGGCCATCCCGGGGCCGCTCGGTCCCGGGCTCGGCACGCTCGAAACCTCGGAAGGGCCGCCGTGGTCGCGCGCGACATGAAGCCGAAGAAGCCCGCGCCGAACCCCGCTGACTGGGCGCGCCGGATGCGCTTCCCGCTCTCGGAATGGCCGGGCCAGTGCTATGCCGTCGCCCAGGCCGCGCTCAAAGCGAAGCTCGTGCCGGGAGGCACGCTCCGCTACGGGATGTGGTGGGGACCCATCAGCGACGACTGCCTCTTTGCGGGCAAGCCCTTGACCCATCACGCCTGGATCGAGCAGCCGCGGCGCGGGCTCATCGTGGACCCGACGCGCTACGTCTTCGAGGGCGCCGCGCCCTACATCTGGATCGGCACGGACCCTCACGGCTGGTACGACGCCGGCAGTAATCGCGTCCTGGCGGCCATGGCCGGGATGCCGCCGCGCGCGGACGAAGGGGACACCCGCACGTATCAACTCACAGCCCTTCCGCCGGAGACGTGTAAGTGGCTCGCGGATTGCTTCCCGGACCCCTTTGACCATCGTGATCCGGAAGCCGGAACCTTCACAGTGACCCGCCGACAGGCGTTTTGGCTCGCCAACCTCCCGATCGAGCGGCCGTTCCATACGATTGCGCTGAAAGGCGGGCCGCCCGCGGCCCCGCTCTTCCGCGCGCTCGAACGAGTGCGGCTCGGGGTGCTCATCCCAATCGACAACCGACGCCTCGTGCTGGGGGCGCGATAAATGTCGACCCCCCGGCGGACGCTCATCGAAGACGTGCGCGAGAACACGGACCCGCGGTGTGACTGTATCCATTCGCCGCTCTACCACGGGGCCGATGGGAGCTGTCTAAAGCTGAACGTGATCTATGGGCCATGTCCGTGTGCGGCCACGCCGCCCGCGACTCGAAAGGCGATGGAGGCGGTCCACCAGGTGAACCAACGGTACGCCGCAGCCGGCGAGATCGCCTACGGCCGGGCGCGCCCAGAAGGGCCTTGACAACTGTCGCGTCGATGCTATGATTATGAGCGGTGACAGCCCAGCGTAACCGCTGACCCGTGCCGGGTCGGGGCGCTGCGGCGGCCAGAAGCCAGAAAGGGTCGGTGCCTCCATGAAGTCAGGACGCTCGTTGACTGCCCTCGCCGCGGAGTTGGATCGCCAGACCGCAACTCGGAAGGACTTCCTCGCCCCCAGTGACCGGCTGACCGCCGTCGTCGCGGACCTCCACGTCCCCGGTGTGCCGGACTCGGCCGGCGCCAGCGGCGCCCACGGCAGCCTCGCCCTCGCGGGACTGAACGGGGACCTCTTCACGCTCCGGCCGCACGCGGCCGGACAGATCGCGCAGGACCTCGACATCCCCAAGCGGTATTTCGACCGGCTCGCCGCGTCGAATCCGAAGCTCCTCGCGGACAACGTGAACCACTGGCTCAAG
>DATDFP010000019.1:0-14110 GCA_036522535.1 Gemmatimonadales bacterium | reverse complement strand
GCCGCGCGCCTGGCGCGCCCGCTCCTCTCCGGCGAGCGGATCGATCTCGATCGCGCCGACGTGACGGAGATCACGCGGCTGCCGCGAGTCGGGCCCGCCCTGGCGCAGCGCATCGTCGCCTGGCGTAAGCAGCACGGCTCGTTTGGCACCCTGGCGCGCTTGGATAGCGTGCCCGGAGTGGGCCCGCACCTGCTCGAAGCCCTGCGGCCTTACGTGATGTTTTCGGGGGTGATCCCACCTGCGCCTTGACACTCACCCCGCCTCGACTATGTTAGTGCGCCATTCCCAACGAGTTGCATACGGCCACCGTAGCAGCCACCTCCGACAAGCTCGGCGAAATCCTGCTTCGCGATGGGTTGATCACGCTCGACCAGCTCAAACGGGCCCTCATCGAGCAGAAGCAGACCGGCATGCGTCTGGGCTACACCCTGGTGACGCTCGGCTTCGTCGAGGAGACCGAGATCTCCAAGATGCTGGCCCGGCAGTATCGCATGCCGGCCGTCGACCTGTCGCGCTTCGAGGTCGATCCCAAGATCCTGCGGCTGATCCCGCCGGACGTGGCCATCAAGCACACGGTGCTGCCGCTCAAGCGCGAGGGGCGCACCCTCACGGTGGCGATCGCCGACCCGAACAACGTCACGGCCATCGAGGACATCAAGTTCATCACGCGCTGCGACGTCTTCCCCGTGATCGCCGGGGAATACACGCTCCGCAACGCGATCGACCGCTACTATCAGCAGTCGGACGCCCAGCTCCGGTCGCTGCTCAAGGACATCGAGGCCGCGGAAGAGCTGGAGGTGGTCGCAGAGCAGCACGACGAGGACGTCAACGCCAAGGATCTGGCGGACGACGCGCCCGTGGTAAAGCTCATCAATGGGCTGTTGACGGACGCCGTGAAACGGGGGGCGTCGGACGTCCACATCGAGCCGTTCGAGCACGAGGTGCGGGTCCGCTATCGGGTGGACGGGTCGCTCCTGGAGGTGATGAAGCCGCCGGTCAAGATGCGGGCCGCCCTGACGTCGCGCGTCAAGATCATGGCGCAGCTCAACATCGCGGAGCGGCGGGTGCCGCAGGACGGCCGCATCAAGCTGAAGATGGGGAGCCGGGTGATCGATTTCCGGGTCTCCACCCTCCCGGTGCTGTACGGCGAGAAGATCGTGCTGCGGATCCTCGACAAGGGGAATCTGACGTTCGATCTGTCAAAGTTCGGGTTCGAGCCCAAGGCGGAGCAGGACCTGATGCGGGCGATCGAGAACCCCTACGGGATGGTATTGGTGACGGGGCCCACGGGTTCGGGGAAGACGACCACCCTATATTCGGCACTGTCAAAGATCAATACGATGGAAGTGAACATCCTCACCGCCGAGGACCCGGTCGAGTACAACCTGATGGGGATCAACCAGGTGCTGGTCCGGAACGATGTGGGGATGACCTTCGCAGCGGCGCTGAAGGCGTTCCTGCGGCAGGACCCGAACATCATCATGGTGGGCGAGATCCGGGACCTGGAGACCGGCTCCATCGCCATCAAGGCCGCGCTCACCGGTCACCTGGTGCTCTCCACGCTGCACACGAACGACGCCCCCTCGACCGTGACGCGCATGATCGACATGGGCATCGAGCCGTTCAACGTCGCGAGTGCCGTGAACATCATCGTGGCCCAGCGGCTCGTGCGGCGCGTCTGCGTCGCTTGCAAGGAAGAGCGCAAGTTCAGCCCGGAGGAGCTGCACGCCCTGGGCGTCCCGGTCGCCGAGGCCGAGAAGCTCACGTTCTATGGGGGTGCGGGGTGCGACGCCTGCGCCGGCACGGGGTATAAGGGGCGGCAGGGACTGTACGAGGTGATGGCGATGTCGAGCGCGTTGCGGCGCATGGTGTTGCGGGGCGCGTCCACCGAGGAGCTCCGGGAAGAGGCGGTCAAGGAAGGCATGCTCACGCTCCGCATGGACGGGATGCTCAAGGTGAGGCGAGGCATTACGAGCCTGGAGGAAGTGGCGAAGGAGACGGCGGCATGACGGCCGGGCCCATGACGACCGTCAACCTGCGGTCCCTGCTCGAGGAGATGATCGAGAAGGACGCCTCCGACCTGCACATCGTGGCGGGGGAGCGTCCCAAGCTGCGCGTCGACGGGGACATCGTGAACTCCTCGAGCGACGCGGTGCTCGCGCCCAAGGACACCATCGCGATCGCTTACTCGGTGCTGACCGAGGGCCAAAAGAAGCGTTTCGAGATCGAGAAGGAGCTGGATTTCTCCTTCGGCATCCAGAACCTGGCGCGGTTCCGCGGCAACTGCTTCAAGCAGCGCGGCTGCGTGTCGCTCGTGATCCGGCAAATTCCCTTCAACGTGCGCACGTTCGAGGACCTGGGGCTGCCGGGGGTGGTGGCGAAGCTCGCGGAGCGGCCGCGCGGCCTGGTGCTCGTGACGGGGCCCACGGGCTCGGGGAAGAGCACCACGCTCGCCTCGATGATCGACAAGATCAACCGCGAGATGAAGGGACACATCATCACGGTGGAGGACCCGATCGAGTTCATCCACCGCCACCATAGTTGCATCGTCAACCAGCGCGAGATCGGCACCGACACCTCGAGCTTCGCGGCAGCGCTCAAGTACGCCCTGCGGCAGGACCCGGACGTCGTGCTCATCGGCGAGATGCGCGACCTCGAGACGATCGCTGCGGCGCTGACCATCGCCGAGACCGGCCACCTGGTGTTCGCCACCCTGCACACGAACTCGGCGATGGAGAGCATCAACCGCATCATCGACGTGTTCCCTTCGCACCAGCAGCCGCAGGTGCGGGCGCAGCTCGCGTTCGTGCTCGAAGGCGTGATCACCCAGACGCTGCTCCAGAAGGCCAAGGGGCGGGGTCGCGTGATGGCGCCCGAGATCATGGTGTGCACCCCCGCGATCCGCGCGCTGATCCGCGACAACAAGGTGCACCAGATCGAGTCCTCGATGCAGGCGGGGAAGAAGTACGGCATGCAGACGTTGAACGACTCGCTGTACCAGCTGTACATGAGCCGCCAGGTGGCGAAGGAGGAGTGTCTCCGCGCCGCGCCCAACGCAAACGAATTCCTGCGAATGATCGGCGAGCCGCTGCTCGACGAAGCGGAGCCGCTCGGGCCGGCCGGGCACCCCCAGCCCGGGGCGTCCAGGGTGGGGACCCGCCGCTAGGTGTCGTAAGGAGTACCTGAACCAATGCCGGTCTTCCAGTACACCGCCCGCACCCTCAAGGGCGAGCTCGTCAACGACAAGATCGACCTGCCGAGCCGGGACGACGTCATCGCCCACTTGCGGAAGAACCGCATGGTGGTGGTGCAGGTCCGCCAGGCGCCCGCGGAGCTCAAGCTGCCGAAGCTGGGCGCCGGCATCAAGACGCGCGACGTCGTGGTGTTCACCCGCCAGTTCGCAACCATGATCAACGCCGGCCTGCCGCTGGTGCAGGCCCTCGACATCCTGGCGCAGCAGACCGAGAACAAGCGTCTCGCCGAAACCACACGCCAGGTGGTCTACGACGTGGAGAGCGGCCACACCCTGGCGGACGCGCTGCGCAAGCACCCCAAGGCGTTCAGCGACCTGTATGTGAACATGGTCGCCGCGGGCGAGGCGGGCGGTATTCTCGACACGATTCTCGTCCGGCTGGCGCAGTTCCTCGAGAAGAACGACGCCATCGTGCGCAAGGTGAAAGGCGCGATGATCTACCCGGCCGTGATTCTCTCGGTCGCGGTCATCGCGATTTCGGTGCTGCTCATCTTCGTGATCCCGACGTTCCAGAATATGTTCGCGTCCGTGAACCTGGACCTGCCGTTGCCGACACGGATCGTGATCGGGATGAGCAACGTCCTCAAGCACTACTGGTGGGCGATCATCGGGGTCGTGGTCGGGTCGATGTTCATGGTCAACCGGTATTACCAGACGGCGCCGGGCCGGCTCCAGATCGACGCCTTGCTGCTGCGCCTCCCCGTGCTGGGCGACGTGATCCGCAAGGCGGCGGTGTCGCGCTTCACGCGCACGCTCAGCACCCTGATCTCGTCGGGCGTCTCGATCCTTGACGGGCTCGAGATCACGGCGCGCACGGCGGGGAACATGGTGATCCACAACGCCGTGATGGAATCGCGGGCCTCGATCGCGGGCGGTGAGACGATCGCCGCGCCGCTGCAGAAGTCCGCCGTGTTCCCGCCCATGGTGATCTCCATGATCGCGGTGGGCGAGCAGACGGGTGGGCTCGACGAGATGCTGTCGAAGATCGCCGACTTCTACGACGACGAGGTGGACGCGGCCGTGAGCGCGCTGCTCTCCCTCATGGAGCCCATCATGATCGTCGTGCTCGGCGTGATCGTCGGCGGCATGGTCGTCGCGATGTACCTCCCGATCTTCGACATGGTGAACGCCGTGCAGTAACCCCGCCGCCTTTGCCGCTGCTGTCCTGGTCTCGCCCCCCTGTCTCTTAATGCGGCATTTGTAGCGCGCCGCGGCCACAACTTTACTAGGTGTGCGCCGCGAAGTGACGGTGAGATGCGGGGATACAGCACGGCCCGGATGTTGCGCTCACGTCGGCAAGGCCGCGGCCGAGTCCTCGGAACCTGCGCGAGGACGGCTGCGGCCGATCGAGCTGCGCGGAGGCAGACCCCGATGGACGCGACGTCCCCCTCTCCCTCTCCCGCCCCGGTCGTCGCCGAGGTCTACGAGCTGATCGCCTGGCAGTTCCCCAATGAGGCCCAGGCCGCCGCGCTGCGTGCGCTCGCCGATGGTCTGGTCAACGTGCAAGTCGTGCAACGGCGGGCCGCTGGCCGGAAGACCTGGGGCTTCAGGTTTCAGCTGCCTCCTTACGGCAAGGTATGGGTCGTTCTGGACGAGGCCGGCCGCTGGCTCAGTGAAGAGCGCGCGCCGTCGCCGGCGGCGGCCCTGACCATCTATCATGCAACCGGCGGCAGCGGCGGCACCCACGCGGTCCGTCAGGGCACGGATCCGGCAGGAGCCTCGCTCTCCTAAAAGGGTAGGGGCCCCCTGCATGGCAACGACAGGGTGCCGTACGACAGTCGTCAGATCAGCTGCAAGACCCCAAGCCGCAAGCGGTTGACAGCCGCCAGAGGCCAGCCGAGCAAGACTGGCGGCTGAACGCTAAAGACCGCTTGCGGCTTGGCGTCTGTCAACTGCCCTGTAGTCTGATCCCTTCAGTGCTGGTGACTCCTGGGATGTAGGAGACCTCAGGGCGTCGTGTACCGCCTGCGCGGATCCGCCGCCCCCCCAGGCGCCGGCAGCTCGGTCCACTGCCGGGGAAACCGCGGCAGGAACTTCACGTGGCGGTTCACTACTGCCTGGACTCTCCTCCACCAGCATGTGACCGATTGAGCCGACCGCCCCACGCTCACGACCGCGAACGGGATCGAATCCGCGATCACCGACCGCAGGTCGGGCTCGCTGAGGGAGCACAAGTCTTCAGGCGTCTTCACGCCGAAGCTCGAGTCCGGACCGGTCCACGGGTGGTTGTGCCACACCGCGAGCGTGCTCTGCGGCTCGCACGGCTCGGGCACGACGGCGTCCGCAGTCGACTTGAGCAGGTCGGGCATCACGAAATCCCGCACTGTCGCCGTATCTCCCGACACACTTCCCTGAAGGCACAGGACCACTTCCCGGTCCAGGCCGGCGGCCAGGAGACTCAACCGCCGGACGAGCGATGTCGTAATCACGAGGCGCTTGGTCGGCTGGGAGTTGAGGATCGCCGAGTCTAATGGCGTAAGCGTTGCCTGGCCCGGGGCGGGGGTGGGGTAGGCGGCTAGCGTGCCGATCAGGAGGCCCATGCAGAGTCGTCGCATGGAGACTAAGGTGCTAGGTGCCAGGTGCTGGGTGCTAGGGGGTGAAGCCCTAACACCCAGCACCTAGCACCTGCCCTTTGTGCTCCCCGCTCTTGCACTTTGCCAGAGCACTCCCAATACTTAGCTCCCTTTGCGCCCGCTGGGATAGCTGAGCATCACAGTCGTAACTCGTTTTTGCTGAAGCTGTTAGCCGCATACCGGCCCTACGGCCTGCTTGGCGGCTGTCTCGGAGGGAGCGCGATGTGAAGTGGCCGGGCGGTAATTTCCCGCGGTCGGCGATGCCTGTCCCCCCCCTCCTGCTGCGGTGGGTCTACGTTGTGCGGGTGGCGGTGGCCGGGGCCCTCTATCTGGGCGCGGCCTTCAAGTTCAACGTCGCCGCCCCGCTCGACCTCCTGGTTACCTCGCTCCTCCTCGTGACGACGGTGGTCGTTACGGTCGCGTCGTACTGGCATACCCACATCCGCGGCCGCACGCCAGGGCGGACGTTCCTCTACGCTCAGGCGCTGTTCGACATCGCCCTGATCACGACGATCGTGCACATCACGGGCGGGCCGGCGAGCGACTTCTCGACGCTGTACGTGCCGCTGATCGTGGTGACGGCGCTCCTCATGCCGCCGGCGAGCACGGCCCTGGTCACGGCGCTGGTGGGGTTGGTGTACTTCGCCGATGTGCTCTTCGGGCACCAGCTCGCGCCCGGCCCGGGGATCGCGCTGCAGGTCGGGCTATTCGCGGTGGTCGGGGCCGTGACCGCCTACCTGGCGACCCGTGTATCCGCCATGGGCGCCGAGCGCGAAGCGCTGGCCGGCGAGCTGCGCCAGGTGCGGCTGGAAGCGGCGGACGTGCTGCGGAGCATCCCGACGGGGATCGTGACGGTGGACGGCGACGGCCGGCTGCTGTACAGCAATCCCGCCGCCGAGCAAATCCTGGGGTTCCGGGAGCGGCAGTGGATGGGCAGATCCATCATGCCCGAGTTCGCAAAAATGGCGCCGGAGTTCTGGGCCGCGCTGACGGCCACGGCGCGCCAGGGCGTGCGGGCGATGCGGGTGGAGGCCACGGTGCGGCGGGCGGACCGGACGTTCCCGATCGGCGTCACGACCACGACACACAAGGTGGAGCCCGGCGGCGCTCCCCGCGTCACGGCGATCTTCACCGACATCTCGGACTCGAAGCGGCTCGAGGAGCTGCACCTTCGGGCCGAGCGCCTCGAGGCCGTGGCGGAGCTGGCGTCCAGCCTGGCGCACGAGATCCGTAACCCGCTGGCGTCGATCCGCTCGTCGGTGGAGCAACTCGGGCGCGCCAAGCGGGCGAACGCCGAGGACAAGTTTTTCACCGGCCTGATCGTGCACGAGAGCGATCGGCTCTGCCGGCTGCTTTCCGAGTTCCTCGATTTCTCCCGGGTGCGCGTCACGGAGTGCCGGCCGCTGGACCTCCGCAAGGTGGCGGCCGCCGCGATCGAGCTGGTGCGCGAGCATCCGGACTGCCCGGAGGGCGCGCGGATCGACCTTGGCGGCGACCCCACGCCCATGGAGGGGGACGAAGACCTGCTCCACCGGGTTGTCTTGAACCTGGTGCTGAACGCCGTCCAGGCGGCGGGCAAGGACGCCCGGGTCACGGTCGATACGGGGCGCTCCGCCGCGCACAACCTCCCCGGTGGATCGGGGATCGAGAACCCGATCTTCCTGTCGGTGAGCGACAACGGGCCGGGCATTCCGGAGCCGCTGCGCACGCGGATGTTCGAGCCGTTCGTGACGGGCCGGGATGGGGGCACGGGACTCGGCCTTGCCATCGTGCAGCGCGCGGTCGCGGCGCATCGCGGGCTGGTGCTCGTGGATTCGGCGCCGGGGCAGCGGACGACCTTCACCGTGTACTTCCCGGCCGCGCGACGCAAGGAGGAGGCCGCATGACGAACCAGCCGTCCATACTCGTGATCGACGACGAAATGGGAATTCTGGACGTGCTCCGCATTCTTCTCAAAGGCGAAGGCTTCGACGTGACCACGGCGCAGGGCGGCAAGGCCGGCCTCGAGTCGCTGAAGGCGGCGGCGCCCGACATCGTCCTCACCGACATCAAGATGCCCGGTATCTCCGGCACGGACATTCTCGCTTCGGTCCGCGAGCAGGATCCCGAGACGCCGGTGATCCTCATGACCGCGCAGGCCTCGCTCCAGACCGCCATCCAGGCGGTGAACCAGGGCGCGTTCTACTACATCCAGAAGCCGTTCTCGAACGACGATCTCGTGGCCATCTGCCGGCGCGCCGCCGAGCAGCGCCTGCTCAAGGCCGAGAACAAGCAGCTGAAGCAGGAGATCCGCCGCCGCGAGCGCTCGGGGCTGGTCAAGCCGCTCGGCAAAGCGCGGCCGTTTCAGGACGTGTTGCGGCTCGCCGAGCAGGTGGCGCCCACCGAGAGCACGGTGCTCATCCAGGGAGAGTCCGGCACGGGGAAGGAAGTCATCGCGCACTACATCCACGAGCTCTCGGGCCGCAGTGAGGGTCCCTTCCTGTCGCTGAACTGCGGCGCGCTCCCCGAGAGCCTGCTCGAGTCAGAGCTGTTCGGCCACGTGAAGGGTTCGTTCACCGGGGCGGTGCGCGACAAGCAGGGGCTGTTCGCCGCCGCGCGTGGCGGGACCTTCTTCCTGGACGAGATCGGCGAGATGTCGCCCGCCACGCAGGTCAAGCTGCTGCGCGTGTTGCAGGAGCGCGAGGCGATCCCGGTGGGCGGCACGGGCGCGATCCCGGTGGACGTGCGGGTGGTCGCGGCGACGAACCGGGACCTCGAGGAGGACATCAAGCGCGGCCGGTTCCGGACCGATCTCTACTACCGGCTGAACGTGATCGCCATCCACCTGCCGCCGTTGCGCGACCGCCGTGAGGACGTCCCGATCTTCGTGACCGAGTTCCTGAAGAAGATCGCCCAGGAGCACGGCGAGCCTCCCAAGCGGCTGTCCCCGGAGGCCCTCGAGTCGGTGATCGCCTACGACTGGCCGGGAAACGTGCGGGAGCTCGAGAACGCGCTGGAGCGGGCGGCGGTGCTCACGAAGGGCGAGACGATCGATCTCTCGGCGATGCCGGACAAGCTCACCGAGCGCCGGGCCGAGCCGCTCGTGGCCGACCGGACGCACGTCAACCCCACCCTCGACGTGATCGAGCGGGCCTACATCACCTGGGTGCTGCAGAGCGAGGGGGGGAACAAGACCCGGGCCGCCGAGGTGCTTGGGATCGACCCCTCGACGCTGTACCGCAAGCTGAGCCGCTACGACGGGGCTGTCGCGAAAGAGGATGAGGACTCCTGAGTGACCGCTGTCGCCAGCCTGACCCCGGAGGCGCCGCTGGGGCTCAACAGGCGGAGCGCCACCACCGCCCGGCTGCGGGGAGCGGTGCTGATTGCTATGGCGGCACTGGTCGTTGTGCCGGTCTGGGCGTCTCCTGTGCTCGTCACGACCGACGGCCCGAGCCATGTGTACAACGCGCTTGTCGCCGACGCCATCGAGTCGGGGCGGCTACCGTATGCTCGCTACATGGCGCTGGACACGGATCCGACCCGCCCGAATCAGGCCTCCCACGCTCTGCTCGTCGCCCTCGGCCGGACCGTCGGCTGGGAAACCGGGGAACGCGTGGTCTTCACGCTCGCGGTCGTAGCGACCCTCGCGGCGCTCCTCGCGCTCCTGGCGCGTCCGGGAGGGACCGCGCTCGCGGCGCTCGCGCCCGCCGCCGCGTGGCTCACGCAGACCTGGTTCGTCTGGATGGGCTTCTACGACTTCGCCCTGTCGCTCGCGTGTTACGCTGCGCTGGTCCTCGTGCTCGAGCGTGCGCCCACGCCGCGCCGACGGCTTCTCGCCCAGGGCATCTTCGCCGCCCTCTACCTGACCCACTTCCTCACATTCGCCGTGGGGACGGGACTGGCTCTCGCCACGGCCGGCTGGCGAGCGCTGACGCGGCAGGGACGTTGGGGAGAGTTGGTGGTGGCTGGGCCCGCGCTCGCCCTCCTGCTCCTCGAAGTGAGTATTGGTGGCACCGGCGTGAGCGGCGCCGTCACGGCGGCGGACCCGTGGCTTGGCCTGGTTGGCCTGGTCGTGGGTGACTTCGTCATGAGCGTCCACCCGCTCGATGCTGTGGGCGGCGTGCTGATCATGGCCGCGGTCTGGTTCACGCTCGGTAGCCGGCTACGCGCCGGTCAGCGGGACGGGCTCGCGTCGGTTTCCGCCGCCGAGGTGTTCGGCCTCCTGCTACTCGTCCTCTCTGTCGTGGGACCTGATCAGGTGGGCGAGGGCGGGTTCACGGCGATCCGGCTCCGGTGCCTGGGGGCTATCACCCTCCTGCCCTCCGTCACCATGGCGCTTCGCGGCGTGCGCGCGCCGGCGCTCGGCGTCGCGGCTGGCGTCGCACTAGCGGCCCTCGCGGCGCACGGCGCGCTCATCGTCCGGGACGCGCGCCAGGTCCATCGCGACCTGAGTCAGCTTGAGACGCTGTTCACGGATGACCGCGTCCCCGAAGGCGCGTGGCTACGTACCCGCTTCGGAGCGTACCGGCGGGGTTTGTATTCGATCGCCAAGTACAGTCACATCGCCGACCGCCTCGCCGCGCGGCGGCGGTTCGTCGTCCTGGACAACTACGAGAGCTATACCCGTGCTTTCGCAGTGTTGTGGCTTGGGCGCCCCGACTGGCTGACGTTCCGCAGATCGACCGAGGGCTTCACCGTCCGCATGATCCCGGGCGACATCCCATGGCCGAACGTGCTCTACGTGCTCCACGAAGGCGACCAGCGGTTGCAGTCCGCGGATTCTCGGATTGAAATCGGTCCGACCCGCTTCGGCGGCAGGTTTGCTCTGACCCCGGTGCGCCGGCGGTGAGCCAGGATCCATGGCGTTGACCGGGGTGCAGACGACAGACGTCGTCCCGGGCCCCTCGCCTGCCGTGCCGGCCTGGATAGGAGGCGAGCGGCGAGTTCTCGCCGAAGCCGTCGTCGCCGGGCTCGTCGTGGGCGCCGTTCACCTGTTGTTCCGCCTGTCGTCGACATTCCTCGTGGGCGCCCTCAACGATGACGGCGTGTACGTGACGCTCGGCAAGGCGATCGCCGAAGGTGCGGGGTACCGCTCCATCCACCTGGTCGGGGCGCCGGTCCAGGTGAAGTATCCGCCCGGCTTCCCCCTCCTCCTCGCGATCCCCTGGACGCTTGCCGGGTCGCTCAGCGCCGTGCGGGCCACCATCGCCGTGTTGAACCTCGCCGCCACGGCGGCGGCAGCGGGACTCATCTGGTGGGTCGGACGCGTGCGTCTCCGGGTTGCTCCATGGCCGCTCGCCGTGTGCGCTGCGTCGACCTTCCTGCTCGAGGGGACGATCCAATACTTCAACATTCCGTTGAGCGAGCCGTACCTCGTCCTCGGGTGGGCGGCGGCGCTCGTGATCGGCTACCCCTTGTTCGATGCCGGCCCACTCGACGCGAGACGTGTGGGACGCGCGGTGGCCCTGGGACTCGTGCTGGCCGCCACGACGCTGTTTCGAAGCGCTGGAATCGCGCTGCTTCCGGCTGTGCTCCTCGCGTTGGCGTTGCACCGGCGGTGGCGCGAGACCGCCCTCTGTGCCGCCGCGCTGCTCCTGCCCCTGATCGCGTGGGACACAGTGCATGCCGCGTGGATCGCGCGCGGCCCGGTGTCTTCCTCCCCCGAGGAGCTGTCCTACGTCCGCTGGTTGGGGGTGAACGGGCCGATGGCGCTGCTTTCCTACCCGGCGAAGACGATCGCCGCGAACGGCGTCGAGTACGTGCCGAAGCTCGCGAGCTACCTTTTCTCGAGCCAGGTGGTGGGCGTCGGCATCGTCGGCATCGCCATCCTCGCCGCGGGCCTAGCGTGCGTGCGGCTGTGGCGCTCGCACACCGACCTCGTGCTTACGGTCATCGCCGCGTGCGCCCTCACCTTGCTGTGGCCCTTCGCCCAGGGGCGCCTCCTGCTCCCGCTTCTGCCGTTCCTCGGCCTCTTGGTTGCGACCACAGTGGACGCCGGCGTTCGCCATTCGCCGGCGAGAGTGAACTGGATCCTGCCGGCCGTCCTCGGGCTCGCCGCCCTCGCCATGGCGTCGCGCCAGGTGCAGCTCCGCGCCGCCGCGGAGCGGGCGTTGCGAACGGGTGTGCTCCCCCCTCCCCAGGACCTGTCGCCGACCCTCACCCTCGCCGTGCGCAGCCGCTTCATCGATCAGGTGGTGCGGTGGGTTCGGGCCAATACGACTCCCGATGACCGGGTCATGGTGGACGCCCCCCCCGCCGTCTACCTGTACACCGGCCGGCGAACCGTTGTGGCCCAGCCGACCGAGAGCCGGCTCACCCCTTCGGTCTTCAGTGTGCCCGGACGATATCTCGCGGAGCGCATCCTCGCCGACAGCGTGACGCTGGTGGTGTGGGCGCCGCCCGCACCCGGGTTACAGAGCGACATCCTGACGATCCAGGACCGCTGCCCGGGCGTGCTCGAGCGGAAGCCCTCGGACTTCCCGGCCTATTTCCGCGTCGTGCGGGACGAGCGCTGCCTGCGCGAGCGCGTGCTCACCGCCACCGGCTCGACGGAGCGTCGATGAAACGCGATCTCGTGCTCTCGGTGATCGTGCCGGCCTACAACGAGGCCGCGACGATCGAGGCCGTGCTCCGCCGCCTGTGCCAGGTCCCGCTCAGCCTCGAGATCATCGCGGTCGACGACGCCTCGAGGGACGGGACCGGCGACATCCTGGACCGCGTGGCGCGCGAGGCGCTGGTGCACCGCGTGATCCATCATCCGGAGAACCGCGGCAAGGGGTCGGCGTTGCGGAGCGGGATCGCGGCCGCCACGGGTGACGTGATCGTGGTCCAGGACGCCGATCTCGAGTACGACCCCGCCGAGCTTCCGGTTCTGCTCGAGCCCATCCGCCAGGGTCGCGCCGACGCGGTGTACGGATCGCGCTTCCTCGGCGGCCCGCATCGCGTGCTCTACTTCTGGCACTCGGTGGGTAACCGGATGCTGACGCTCATGTCCAACATGTTCACCGACCTGAACCTCACGGACATGGAGACTTGCTACAAGCTCGTCCGCGCCGACCTGCTGAAGCGGCTGCCGCTCACCTCGGATCGGTTCGGCTTCGAAGTCGAGATCACGGAGCGGCTGGCGCAGGCGGGCGCGCGCATCTGGGAGCTGCCGATCTCCTACAGCGGCCGGACCTACGCGGAGGGGAAGAAGATCACCTGGACGGACGGTGCCGCGGCGCTGTTCCACATCCTGCGCTACAACCTGTTTCCGCCGCGCGGCGAGTGGCGCCGACGCTAACAGATATCACTCCGCGGCCGGCAGGGTTGGCCGCGGTCGGGGCGGCGGCGGCGGTCGTCTACCTCGGAGCCCTGTGGAACGGCTTCGCCCTCGACGACCTGACGATCATCGTGGCGAATCCCCTGGTGCATGGCGTCTCCGGCGTCTGGCGCGCGTTCGGAGCGTCGTATTTCCCGGCCAACATCGACGTCTCGGCCTACCGCCCGCTCGCGGTCGCGACCTACGCGCTCGATTGGACTATGCGCTCGACCGCCTGGTTCCACGCGGTGAACCTGACGTGGCACGTGGCGGCGAGCGTCTTGGTGGCGGCGCTGGCCGGCCGCTGGGCGGGCGACACGGCCGGGCTCGTAGCGGGCGTGGTGTTCGCCGTGCACCCGGTGCACGTCGAGGCCGTGGCGTACGTCGTGGGCCGGAACGAGCTGATGGCCGCCGTGTTCACCTTGCTGGCCGTGTACGCCGCGCTGGAGCACGGCAGTTTGTGGTGGAGCGCCGCGGCGATGGCGGCCGGCGTTCTGAGCAAGGAAAACGGGGCCGTCGCGCCCGGGCTGATCGCATGGGCCTGGCTCACCGGCGTGCGTCCCGCTCCGCCGCGCCGCAAGCTCGTCAGCTTCGTCGCGAGCTGGCTCGTCCTCGCCATAGCGTACACCGGGCTGCGCCTCGCCGTGCTGCACGGGTTCTTGGGCGGCGGGAACCCGGCGCCGGCCTTGCTGGGCCAGGGCTGGGTCACAGTCCGCCTCACGGCCATTGCTGCCCTGGCGGACGCGGCCCGCCTGCTGGTGTTTCCGCTCGCGCTGAGCGCAGACTATTCGCCCGATCAGCGCACCGCCGTGCATGGACTGCTCGACAGTCGTCTGGTGCTCGGGGTGCTCGTGCTCGGCCTCTGGGCGCTCCTGCTCGGCTGGGCGTGGCGGCGGGGGCGCAAGGTCGAGGCGTTTGGCCTCGGTTGGATCGCCATCGCCTACTCGCCGGTCGCGAACCTGCTCTTTCCCACTCAGATCCTGATCGCCGAGCGCACCCTCTACC
>DATDFP010000018.1:0-4607 GCA_036522535.1 Gemmatimonadales bacterium | reverse complement strand
CGGCCCTCCCTGCCCCTCTCCCTCTTTCGCGCAGCGCCTGGCGCAAGCGGAGAAAGAGGGAGAGGGGCAGGGAGGGCCGCAAATCGCCGGTATCGTCGCGTTCGCCGACCTGACTGATTCGCCGGGGCTCGACGGCGCACTGAACGCGCTCTGCCGCTCGCCCCTGGTCAAGGGCGCCCGCCACAACATCCAGGGACAGCCGGCCGGATTCGCTCTCGAGCCCGTGTTCGTGAACGGGGTCCGCGAGGTGGGGCGTCGAGGGCTCACGTTCGACCTCTGCGCCACGCACGACCAGTTGCGCGACGTCGCGGCGCTCGTCGAGCGCTGCCCCGATACCCAGTTTGTGCTCGACCACTGCGGCAAGCCGCCGATCCGAACCGGGCGATTCGAGCCATGGCGCAGCTGTCTCGCGCGGCTCGCCGCCTGCGAGAACGTCTGCTGCAAGCTGTCCGGCCTCTTGACTGAAGCGGAGCCGGCGCACTGGCGCGCGGAGGATCTGATCCCCTACGCGACGGCGGCGGTCGAGTGCTTCGGGATCGAGCGCATGCTCTATGGCGGTGACTGGCCGGTCCTCACGCTGGCCGGAAGTTACGGCGACTGGTACGGGTTCACCGAGCGGTTCACCGCAGGGTGGAGCGCGGCGGACCGGGACAGCTTCTACGCCGGCAACGCCGCGCGCGTGTACGGGCTGTGACCGCTCCCGGCGGCGAGCGAGAGCTCGAGAACAAGACGGCGATCGTGACGGGCGGAGGGTCGGGGATCGGCCGGGCGATCGCCCTCCGCTTCGCGCGTGCGCGGGCGCGGGTCGCCCTCTTGGACATCGACGAATCCGCCGCCCGGGAGACGGCGCGCGAGATCGAGCGATGCGGTTTGGGGGAAGCGGTCCTCGCCGTCGCCTGCGATGTCAGCCGGCAGCGAGACGTGCTCCGGGCGTTCGCAGCGGTCGAGGAGCGACTCGGGACGCCGGACATTCTCGTGAACAGCGCGGGGATCGCGCACGTGGGGACGGTGGAGCAGACGTCCGAGGAAGACTTCGACCGGCTGTACGCGGTGAACGTGAAGGGCGTCTACAACTGCATGAAGGCGGCCGTGCCGGCGATGAAGCAGCGGGGTGGCGTGATCCTCAACATCGCGTCGGTCGCCTCCACCGTCGGCATCGCCGATCGGTTCGCCTACTCGATGACCAAGGGCGCGGTGCTGACGATGACGTACTCGGTGGCGCGCGATTACGTCGCGCACAAGATCCGCTGCAACTGCATCGCCCCGGGGCGGGTGCACACCCCCTTCGTGGACGGCTTCCTCGCGAAGAACTATCCGGGTCGAGAGCGCGAGATGTTCGAGCAGCTGTCGCGGACACAGCCCATCGGCCGGATGGGCCGGCCCGAAGAGATCGCGGAGCTGGCGCTGTTTCTCTGTTCCGACGCCGCGGCCTTCATTACGGGGAGCAATTACGCGATGGACGGCGGCTTCGTCACCCTGAAGATGTGATGCGATGAAACTCATCCGGTTCGGCAGACCAGGGCAGGAACGACCCGGGCTGATCCTCCACGATGAGAGGCGCGTCGACGCCTCGGGATTCGGCGCCGACTACGACGAGGCGTTCTTCGGGTCGGGCGGGCTCGAACGCCTCGCGGCCTGGCTCGCCCGCGAGGGAGCGGCCGCACCGGTGGTCGCGGATGACGTCCGGCTGGGTCCGCCCCTCTGCCGGCCGAGCAAGATCGTGTGCGTGGGCTTGAACTACCGCGATCACGCCCGGGAGTCCGGCATGGCCGTGCCGGAGGAGCCCGTGCTCTTCTTCAAGGCGACGAGCGCGATCAGCGGTCCGAACGACGACGTGATCATCCCGCGGCGAGCCACCAAGGTCGATTGGGAGGTGGAGCTGGCGGTCGTGATCGGCCGCCGCGCGGCGTATGTGGAGCGCGACGACGTGCTGCGGGGCGGACACGTCGCCGGCTACCTGCTCCACAACGACTACTCGGAGCGATCGTTCCAGCTGGAGCGCGGGGGGCAGTGGGTGAAAGGGAAGAGCTGCGACACCTTCGCACCGCTCGGACCCTTCCTCGCCACTCCGGACGAGATCCGCGACGTGCACGACCTGGGCCTGTGGCTCAAGGTGAACGGCGCGATGAAGCAGTGCGGATCGACCCGGGAGCTGATCTTCGACGTGCCGACGCTCGTCAGCTACGTCAGCCAGTTCATGACGCTCCTACCCGGCGACATCATTTCCACGGGCACGCCCGCCGGTGTGGGCCTCGGCCAGAAGCCACCGCGCTACCTCGCCGACGGGGACGTGGTGGAGCTCGGTATCGACGGGCTCGGCTCCGCGCGGCAACGGCTGCGCCTCTACCGGGCAGGGGGCTAGGGTGCGCCTCCGGGGGAAGGCCGCGGTCATCACCGGCGCCGCCTCGGGGATCGGGCGGGCCACCGCCCTCCGCTTCGCCGAGGAAGGCGCCCGCCTCGTCCTGGCAGACGTTCAAGATTCCGAGGGAGGGGCGCTGGCGCGCGAGATCACGCAGTCCGGCGCGACCGCCTGCTTCGTCCGCGCCGACGTGAGCCGCCGCGGCGACAATGAGCGGATGATCGATGCCTGCGTCGAGCGCTACGGCCGCCTCGATATCCTGGTCTGCAATGCCGGCGTCAACCTGCCCAAGCTCCTCCCGCTGAGCTCCGACGAGGAAATCGACTGGGTGCTGGACGTGAACGTGAAGGGCCCGCTATACGCGGCTCGGCACGCCATTCCGATCATGCTCGCGCAGCCCGAGGGCGGGGTCATCCTCTTCACGGCGAGCAAGACGGGGCTCGTGGCGCAGACCGATTCGCCCGTGTACTGCGCCTCGAAGGGCGCCCTGGTGATGCTCGCCAAGGCGCTGGCGCTCGACTATGCCACGCAGGGTATCCGCGTGAACGCCCTGTGCCCGGGGATCATCGACACGCCCATGCTCCAGGGCTTCGCGGACGCCATGCCCGATCCCGCCGCCGCCCGGGCGGAGTACCGCGCCGCGCAGCCGATGGGACGCCTGGGCACGCCGGAGGAGTGCGCCGCCGCTGCGTGCTGGCTCGTCTCCCCCGAGGCTTCCTTCGTGACCGGCGTCGCCCTCCCCGTCGACGGCGGCTTCACGGCCATGTGAGCCGGCGAGCCGTGCGCCCCCCCTCAGGCTCGCTCTTGCCTACGACGATCGCTCAGATCGACGTGCACGACGTCCGGTTTCCCACCTCGCGCGAGCGGGACGGCTCCGACGCCATGAATCCGGACCCGGACTATTCGGCGGCCTACGTCGTCCTGCGCACCGATCGTCCGGACGGCCTGGAGGGCCACGGTCTCACCTTCACCATCGGACGCGGCAACGAGCTGTGTGTCGCGGCCGTGCAGGCGCTCGCGCCCCTGGTGCGGGGGCTCACGCTGGAGGAGATCAAGGGGGACATGGCGCGCTTTTGGCGCCGGCTCACCGGCGACTCTCAGCTCCGCTGGGTCGGACCGGAAAAGGGGATACTCCATCTCGCGACGGCCGCCCTCGTGAACGCGGTGTGGGACCTCTACGCAAAGGTGGAGCGCAAGCCGCTCTGGCAGCTGCTTGCAGACATGAGTCCGGAGCAGCTGGTGAGCTGCGTCGACTTTCGCTATCTGACCGACGCCCTCACACCCGAGGAGGCGATCGCCATGCTGCGGCGGCACGAGCCCACACGCGCGGCGCGCGTAGCGGAAATGCGGCACCGTGGCTACCCCGCTTACACGACGTCGGCCGGCTGGCTCGGGTATCCGGACGAAAAGATCCGTCGCCTGTGCCGCGAGGGGCTCGCGCAGGGATGGTCGCACTTCAAGATCAAAGTGGGGCGCGACCTCGAGGACGATTTGCGGCGTGCCGCCGCCGTCCGAGCGGAGATCGGGCCGGACAGGAAGCTCATGCTCGACGCCAATCAGGTGTGGGACGTGGGCGAAGCGATCAGGAACATGCGCGAGCTGGCGCGGTTCGATCCCTGGTGGATCGAGGAGCCGACCAGCCCGGACGACGTGCTGGGCCACGCCGCAATCGCGCGGGCCATCGCGCCGGTCGGTGTCGCGACCGGCGAGCAGTGCTCGAACCGCGTCGTCTTCAAGCAGCTCATGCAGGCCGGCGCGATCCGATTCTGTCAGATCGACAGTTGCCGGCTGGGCGGCGTCAACGAGGTGCTGGCGGTCTTGCTCCTCGCTGCGAAGTTCGGCGTCCCCGTGTGCCCGCATGCGGGCGGCGTCGGCCTCTGCGAGTACGTGCAGCATCTCGCCATCTTCGACTACGTCTCGGTCAGCGCCTCGCTCGAAGACCGGGTCGTCGAATACGTGGACCACTTGCACGAGCATTTCGTGGACCCCGTAGTGATTCGCGCCGGCCGGTACATGCCGCCGACGGCGCCCGGTTACAGCATCACGATGCGACCCGAGAGTCTCGCGAGGTACCGCTACCCCGACGGGCCGGCGTGGTCCTCACCACGTGACTCCCTCCCCGATGGGTCCTCACCCCCCGTCGCCCTCTCCGGAGGGTCCTCACCCCCTGACCCCCTCTCCGGAGGGTCCTCACCCCCTGTCCCCCTCTCCGGAGCGTCCTCACCCCCTGACCCCCTCTCCCTTCGGG
>DATDFP010000017.1:0-12373 GCA_036522535.1 Gemmatimonadales bacterium | reverse complement strand
CCCCGGGCTTGCGCCCGGGGTCAGCACTGACCCCGCGCGCAAGCCCGGGGTGCGCTGGCCCCCGATCCTGCCGCTCACGTCCACGAGCGAGGTGTTCGTGCCGCCGCACGGCCGCTCATTCCAGAAGTTCAGCTTCGACTTCCCCGAGCCGTCGGTCGAGTTGGCCGGGCTGCGGTTCGGCTTCCTCCTCTTCTCGCGCGAGAACACGTACGGGCTCGATGCGGGCCGCGTGAGGGCGACGGAGACGAACGAGGGCCTCGAGGTCACGGCGACGGGGCTCGTGTGGGCGGGGGGCCAGGAGCGCGCGCCGGGCCGCGTCGTCGCGCGTTTGCGCACCGAGGGCGACGCGGTCCTGTGGCAGGTCACCGCGGAAATGAGCCAGCCCATCAAGGCGGTGACCACCGTGCTGCGCGGCGTGCCGCGCGGCGAGCTCTCGAGCGGCGGCGCGGAGCCGTTCGATCCCGGGGACGACGAGGTGCTGTGGGGCTATCCCTTCGGCGGCGGGGATCTGTTCGGCGGCAATACCGCGTGGGGCACGGGGACGCCGCTCGCCGTCGTCCAGGCGAGCGGGCAGGAGTTTCTGGCGCTCTCATCGCTCGACGATCGGGTGCGCACCAAGCGCTTCTACTTTCAGCCGGGCGAACGCGGATACCGCGTCGAGCTGGTGCACGAAGTCGAGGGCTGGCTCGACCAGTCCCGCGTGGAGGTCCCGGTGTGGCGCGCGGGCCGCGCCGCCACGCTCGAAGCGGCGGTCGCACCGCACTACGCGCACCTGGAGCGGGCGTATCGCTTCCCCCGCTGGGAGACCCGCGCCGACGTCCCGGTCTGGCTGCGCCGCACGGCCCTCGTCGTCACGCTGCACGGCATGCACTTCACGGGCTACATCTTCAACGATTACGCCCGGATGCTCGAGATCCTCCGCTGGATCGCGACCCGGATCCCCGCCGAGCGTGTGCTGGCGTTTATCTCCGCCTGGGATGGGCGGTATTACTGGGATTATCCCACGTACCGGGCCGCGCCGCGGCTGGGGGGCGAAGTTGGATTCCGGCGCCTGGTGCAAGAAGGCCACGGGCTCGGCTTCCGCATCATGCCGATGTTCGGCGCCAACGCCGCGAATCGGCGCCTCGCGAGCTTCACGCAGTTCGCCGACGCCGCCACCGAGCGCGTGGACGGCGATCGCTTCGACCTCAATTGGGTGGATTGGGACAACGATCGCCACCAGGAGGGCTTCGGCGTCTACATGAATCTGGGCGTCGATTCGTGGCGCCGCTGGCTCACGGCGCGCATCGCGGACGTCATCGAGCGTTACGGGGTGGACGCCTATTTCCTCGACATCGCGGGCGGCTGGGTCAACAACACCAGGGCCGACATGCATGAGGGCACGCGCAAGCTGGTGGTCGAGCTGCGCGAGCGCTACCCCCAGGTGCTCGCCTGCGGCGAGTTCCTCTACGACGCCCTGCTCGAGTTCATTCCTCTGTATCACGTGTACGCGCCGCGCGGCGTGCCCTACGCCCGCTTCTTTTCACACCTCTCACATCCCGCGCCCGGGCGGGGCTCGAGCGGTGTGCACGAATCGGGATTCGGCCGCTGGGATCCGGCCACCCTGTCGCTGTCCAAGCGCGACGGGCTCATTCCGACTTTGATGGTGGTGGACGATACGTTTGCAAAGTATCGCGAGCAGATGGCCGCGGTGATCGCGCAGGCCAAGGCGTGGGCGGGGCTATGAGACTAGCGCAAGACTCCGGCAAGCATGGCGATCGCCCCCACCGCCCCCACTACCTCGAGCCGAGCGGAGCCCGCGTGATCCGCCACTTGACCTTTCCCTCCAACGGGTCGCGCAGCAGCGCATAGCCGGTCGCGCTCGGGCGTAGCTCGAGGGTGTACAGCTCGCCGTTCGGGAGCGCGAAGCCGCCCGTCGCCGGGCCGCCGTCCGTGCTGAAGACGCGGAGCTCGACGTTGCTCCAATCGATCGCCCCAGTATGCTGCGCCACGGCCACGTGCGCGATCACCGCGTGGTCCCTCACCAAGGCCACGATCGGGATCGGTCCGGCCGTGATGTCGTGCCACGCGGCTCCGGTGTAGACGCGGCCGGTCTGATAGTCGATCCAGTTCCCGGGCGGGAGGTACACGCTGCGGTGATCCGCCTCGTCGAAGAGCGGCGCCACCAGCAGGTCCGCGCCGAAGAGGTACTCGTCCTCGATCAGCCAGGACGTCGGATCGTCCGGGTACTCGAAGAACAGGGTGCGGAGCATGGGATACCCGTTCGTCGAGGACGCCTTGGCCTGCGCGTAGATATACGGCATCAATCGGTACTTCAGCTCAACCGCCCGGCGGAAATCCCGCACGAACGCCGAGTCGTACTCCCATGGCTCGCGCGGCGGAGCGCCGTGCGTGCGCGTGTGCGAGGTGAGCGCGCCGAAGGGGAGCCAGCGCCGGTACAGCGCGCGCGGTGCCCGGTTGACGAAGCCGCCCACGTCGTGGCTCCAGAAGGTGAAGCCCGACAACCCGAACGACAGCCCGCCCCGCAGCGTCGCGGCCATGGCCGAGTTGGTGTTCTCGGCGTCGCCGCCCCAGTGCAGCGGGTAGCGCTGGCTCCCGGCCCACGCGCTCCGCCCCCAGATGATCCCGTCGCCAGTTGCGCGCTTGGTGATCTCCCACACCGCCTCGTTGTAGCGAACCGGGTAGAGGTTGTGCTCGAACCACCCGGTGCGCCCCGAGGCGTACAAACCCGTGAGGGGCGCACCTTCGCCGAAGTCCGCCTTGATGACGCCGACGCCCAGATCCAGGAGGCTCTTGAGCTTGCCCTGGTACCAGCGCACCGCGTCCGGGTTGCTCAAGTCGAGCGTGGCGTCCTCCGGCGCGATCCGGCCTCCTTCGTCGCGAACCCCGTAGCCGCCCTCCACGAGCTCGTTCCAGATCTTGTTCTTGCTCGTGAAGTACGTGTACTGCCACAGGCTGACGTGGAAGCCCATCTTCCCGAGGTCCGCGATCATGGCGCGCGGGTTCAAGAAGCGGGTGGTGGAAAATTGGTAGTCGCTGCGCCAGTCGGTCTCGAACCAGCCGGTGTCCAGGTGGATCACGTCGCTCGGGATGAGATAGCGACGCAGCTTGGCTGCCACGTCCCGCACCTCCGCCTCCGCCTTGTACGTGATCCGGCTCATCCACAGCCCGAAGGACCAGAGCGGCGGGACCGGGCTGCGCCCGGTGAGCGCCGTGTACTCGCGCAGCACGTCCTTGGGCTGACCCAGAAAGACGAAGAGATCGAGCACTTCGTCGCCCGTGTAAATGACGGTGTGCTGGTCGAAGTCGTGGCCGAAATCGCATGTGACCGGCGCGCTGGTGTGCACGAACATCCCGTAGCCATTGCTGCTCAGGAAGAAGGGGACGGCCTTGTACTGGCGGTAGTTCTGCACGCCCTGGCCGTCGCGCAGGTACATGACCATCTTCTGGCCGCGCTTGTTCAAGCGCGTGAAGGACTCGCCCGTCCCGAAGATCTTCTCATTGTACTGGAGCTCGAAGGTCGCGGCCGTGCTGCGGCCCATGTCCCGCGCGCGCCGGATGAACGAGAACGGCGCGTACGGCTGGAACGAAGCGGGGTCGCCGAGCGTCTGGGTGCGGGTCAAGAGCTTGCCCGCCGCGTCGTAGAACTCGATGTGCCACGGATTCTTGATGAGCCGCAGCTCGCCGTACGCGCTCGTGTAACGGACCAGGCTGTCGCCGGTCTGCACCCGCCACGAACGGTCCGCGGGCACGGGGCCGGCCAGCATCAGGGAATCGGTGTCGCGGCGCGCGGCCGGCGGCAGATCTCGCGTGAAGAAGCGCAGCCGCACGGTTCGCGGGCTAACGAAGGCGATCTCGAAGGGGAGCGCCGGGTCACGATCGTACTCGGTCCCGGGAAACTCGTTCGCCCCGGCGCGCGCCAGCACCATATCCATCTTGTTGAACGAGTAGCCGGGCTGCCGCATGTAGCGGTCCCAGCGGAGCAGGCCCGCGCCGGTGGCCGGATCGAACTGTGTGACGCGGCTTCCCACAAAATGGATCTGATCCGGCTGCTCGAACTCCTCGCTCACGTCCACCAGATCGCCCAGGATCCGCGGCTGCGCCTGGGCGTGCGGCTCCGTCTGCGCCGCCGCCGGCGCATACCCGGCGAGCAGGCCTGGAAGGAGAGCAAAGACGAACGGCCTCACGACCGAACCACCTGTGGTCGGAGCCGGCGGGCGGTGAGATCCGCTTCGATCTGCGCGAGGCGCGGCTCGTCCAGGGGGTAGCAGAGGAAGGTGACGAGCGCGAGCAGGGCGAGCGCCGCCGGCAGGATGCTGATCAGCAGACGGATTCCCTGCAGCACCGTCGCGGACTGATGAGCGGTGGTCGCCCCGCTCGTCGCCAGGTAGCCGAACGCGGCGAGGAGGACCCCCGTCAGCGCTCCTCCCAGGCCGGCGCCGAACTTCATCGCCACCGTGCCGGCGGAGTAGCACAGCCCGGTGGCCCGACGGTGGTTGCACCACTCGGAGTAGTCGGCGGCATCGGGTACCACGCGAACGCTCCGTCGCCGCTCGTGAACGCGCCGTCCCGGAAGGCGGGGTCGGAGAAGAGATTGGTCGTCGCCATCGGCACCTTCATCCCCGTGTCGGCGAGCACCTGCTTGAACTCGCGCACGATCCGATCGCGGTCGGCGGCGCTCGCGTCCCGCGGCACCAGGTCGTTGTCGTGCAGGTTGACCCGTACGCGCCCAGCTCCGCGAGCTTGCGCACGATGTGAGCGGGCGCGAGCGGCGGCCGCACCGGCTCGCCGAACGGGTCGCGTCCGGGGTTTCCGACCGTTCAGAGCCCGAACGTGAACCGGTGCTCCGGCCGTGGGGTGTAGCCATCCTGTGCGACTCTCGAGCTCATAGTGGTCTTCCTGATTGGCCGTCAGACTTGCCGCCGCGTCGCTCCCTGGCGATACTCGGCTCCCTCCGGCGTCCTGTCAAATCGAGCAACGGGCATGGTGTGGGAACAGCGCTGGCATCCGCTGCGGCGTGAGTGGGTCATCGTCTCTTCGCATCGGCAAGAGCGGCCCTGGCAGGGCGAGCGCGTGGCAGAGCCCTCCCGCGCCCTCCCGCCGTACGTCCCGGACTGTTACCTGTGTCCGGGCAACCTGCGCAGCTCGGGACGGCGCAACGACCGATACAGCGGCGTCTTCGTGTTCGACAACGACCACCCCTGCGTCGGCCCCGCGGCGCCTGCCGACCTCGCGGCGCCACCGGGAATCTATCGGAACGGGCCCGCGAGCGGCCTTGCCCGGGTCGTCTGCTTCACCGCGCGGCACGATCTCACGCTCGCCCAGTTGACGGAGGCGGAGGTTGCGAATCTCCTCGAGGTCCTGCAGATGCAGTACCGCGAGCTCGGCGCGCGCGACGAGGTGAGGCACGTGCTCGTGTTCGAGAACAAGGGCGAGGTCGTCGGCGTGAGCAACCCCCATCCACACTGCCAGATCTACGCGACGAACTTCGTGTTCAAGACGATCGAGCTCGAGGCGGAGGCGCAAGCAGCGCACCTGGCCGAGCACGGCCGGCCGCTCTTCCAGGACATCCTGGCCGCCGAGGAAGCGGATGGCCGGCGATTGCTGGTACGGCGCGACCGGGCGCTGTCGTTCATCCCGTATTTCGCACGCTACCCGTACGAGACGTTCGTGGCCCCTCGTGCGACGCGCCCCAGCCTGGCGGATCTCACGGGTCCCGAGCTCGCGGACTTCGCGGCCGTGCTGCGTGAGACCCTGATTCGGCTCGACAACCTGTGGCGCATGTCATTCCCGTACGTCATGGTGCTGCACCAGGCGCCGACGGACGGCTCGCCCCACCCGGGACTTCACTTTCACATCCAGATCCACCCGCCGCTCCGCAAGCCGGGCCTCCTCAAGTACCTCGCCGGCCCGGAGATCGGCGGCGGGAATTTCTTGAACGACACGGCCCCGGAGGAGAAGGCGGCCGAGCTCCAGGCAGTCTCGGGCGTGCACTACACGCAGGACGGCTGAGGTGGCGGGCGTCGAGAGGCTGCTCGAGCCGATCCGCTCGCTCCACGAGCGCGTCCGCACCGCGGTCGTGGACGCGTGCGCTCGGCAGGCGTCGGAGCAGCTGGCGGCCGTGGCGGCCGAAGCCACCGGCGACACGATTTATGCCATCGACCGCGTGGGCGAGGATGCCTTGCTCCAGGGCCTGGCGGATCTGGCGCGCGAGCAACCCCTGTGCGTGGTCGGCGAAGGGCTTCCGGGCGACACGCTGGTTCTTCCGCGGGAGGCGCGCGAGGAGGACTGCCGCTGGCGCCTGCTGGTGGACCCGGTCGATGGTACGCGCGGGCTCATGTACCAGAAGCGCAGCGCCTGGATTCTCACGGGTGTGGCACCGAACCGCGGTCCGACCACTCGCTTGCGCGACATCGTGCTCGCCGTCCAGACCGAGATCCCGCTCTTGAAGCAGCATCTGTCGGACCAGCTCTGGGCGCTCCGCGGCCACGGGATGGAGGCGCGGCGCTGCAATGGGCTGTCCGGCGCGCGCGAGGGCCTCACGCTGCGACCCTCGCAGGCCGACACCATCGCGCACGGCTTCGCGACCGTCGTGCGATTCTTCCCCGGAGCGCGAGATGTGCTGGCCGCCATCGACGATGAGATCGCCCAGGCGTTGGTGGCGCCCGCTCCGGGGAGGGCCGCCTGCTTCGAGGACCAATACGCCTCGACCGGGGGCCAGCTCTACGAGCTCATGGCCGGTCACGATCGCCTGGTCGCGGACCTGCGCCCGCTCGTCCAGTCGGTCCGCGCCGACCGCGGGCTGCCCCCCGGGCTCTGTTGCCACCCGTACGACCTCTGCACGGTGCTCGTCGCCGAGGAGGCGGGCGTGGTCCTCACCGATCCCACCGGGGCGCCCGTCGACGCCCCGTTCGATGCGAGCGCCGACGTGGCGTGGGTCGGGTACGCGAACGAGCGCCTCCGGGCTCGCGTTGAGTCCGTCTTGCGCGCCGCCTTGCGCCGCCGCGGGTTGGTGTGATTCATGCGAATGCCTTCAGCCGCGCTCTTCGTGATTCGGCTCCGCCCCTTGTCAGACGTCCGCGCCGCCGGCGACCTCGTGTGGTTCCAGCCCGCGCTCGACTGCCTTCGAGCCCTGCGACGAGAGACAGATCCCCGCTTGCGGGAGTTCTTCGCGGACGACGCGCCTCTCTACATCGCGCGCGCGCCAGGGCGCCTCGACGTCATGGGCGGGATCGCCGACTACAGCGGGGCGCACGTGCTGGAGCTGCCGCTCGCGTGCTCGACCGCGGTGCTCCTGCAACGGCAGGGCGCCCCGCGTTGCGACGTCGTCACGCGCCGCGGAGAGGCGTGGCATTTCTTCCGCGTCGAGCTCCCGCCGGTCGTGGACCGAGACGGCTCGCTCGGCGCGCCGGCGAAGCTCGCCACGTGGTTTGCGGGGCGCGAAGCCGATCGGTGGGCGAGCTACGTCGTCGGCGTCGTGCAGTACTTCCTGCAACGCGCCGTTCAACAAGGGTGTGGAGGGGCCGCGGGTCTCCGGCTGCTCATTGATTCGACGGTGCCGGAGGGCAGGGGAGTCGCCTCGTCGGCGGCACTCGAAGTCGCCACGGGGGCGGCGGTGGCCGCCGGCTGCGGAATCCGGATGCCCGCGGCGGAGCTGGCGGCGGCCTGCCAGGCCGTGGAGAACCACGTGGTCGGCGCACCGTGCGGGATCATGGATCAGATGACGAGCGCCTGCGGCCGGCGCGATCGGCTCCTCCGGCTCGTCTGTCAGCCCGGCACGATCGAGGGATACGTCCCGATCCCTGCCGGGTATCGGTTCTACGGTATCGATTCCGGCATCAGTCACGCAGTGTCGGGAGCGGACTACGGGACGGTTCGAACCGCGGCGTTCATGGGCTACCGCATGATCGCCGCCGCCGCCGGATTACCCGCGGTGCGCGACGGCACGCGCGTGCGCATTGACGATCCGCGCTGGGGAGGCTATCTGGCCAATCTCACGCCGGCGGAGCTCGCCGGCGTATGCGCCGGTCTGCCGGAGGAGATATCCGGCGCGGAGTTCTTGCAACGCTACGACGGCATCACCGACACGGCCACCGCAGTCCGCCCCGAGCGCCGCTACCCTGTCCGGCGGGCTACGGAGCACCCCGTCCGCGAGGAAGAGCGTGTGGAGCGTTTCACGCAACTACTCGACATGCTCCCGGACCATCCGCAGGTGGCGGTCGAGCTGGGGCGCCTCATGTACGCGTCGCACGAGAGCTATGGCGCCTGCGATCTGGGCAGCGACGGCACCGATCGCCTCGTCGCGCTCGTCGCCGCCGAGGGGCCCGAGCGCGGACTGTTCGGCGCGAAGATCACCGGCGGGGGGAGCGGCGGCACGGTGGCCGTCTTCGGTACGAGCGACGCGGAGGAGGTGGTGCGCGACGTGGCGGCCGGTTACGAGGCGGAGACCGGTCGGCCGGCGCGCCTCTTCACGGCCTCCGGGCCCGGCGCGGCTGAGACCGGCGTCCTCCTGCTCGAGCCCCAGGAGCTCGCGACCGTCATCGCTGCTCGATGCGGACCGTGACCGGCTCGAGCCCCTCCGCTTCGGCCGTCAGGGCGGCCGTCCCTGCGCGCCTGCCCGCGCGGACGATGACCAGCGCCTTCCCGTTGAAGAGCCGCACGCGGTCGGCCTTGAACGGCGCGTGGCTGACCTGATCGCCGTTATCGACGCCGACGATCCGCGCATCACCGCCGACCCGGAAGCGCACCTGGTGATCCGCCGTCGGCACCGGGACGCCCTCGCGGTCCAGCACGCTGACGGTGACGAACGACAGGTCCTCCCCATCGGCGCGGATGCGCGTCCGGTCGGGGACGAGCTCGATGCGCGCGGGCGCGCCTGCCGTCTTCACCTCCGCGCTCGCCCACACGTGCCCGTTCTTTTTGGCCACGGCGCGCACGGTTCCCGGCGCATACGCCACCCGCCACATCAGATGGGAGACGTCCTCCGGCTTGCGCTGCTCGCCGAGGGAGGCGCCGTTCAGGAACAGCTCGACCGCGTCCCCGTTGGTGTACGCCCAGACGTCGATGGTGTCTCCGGGGGTCCAGTTCCAATGGGGAAAGACGTGCAGCATGGGTCGCGTCGTCCACACGCTCTGGTACAGGTAGTACGGGTCCTTCGGAAAGCCCGCCAGATCGGCCAGGCCGAAATAGGAGCTGCGCGCAGGCCACTCGTACGGCGTGGGCTCGCCCAGGTAGTCGATCCCCTGCCAGATGAACATGCCCGACAGAAACGGGTACCGCTCGAACAACCGGAGCGACTCCTCGTGCAGCGAGCCCCAGGACGCCCGGCGGTTGTCGTACGACGAGAGCTGGTAGTTCTTGTTCGGCTGGGGGCCGCGGTTCTTCTCGTACGGCGTGTAATAGACCGCGACGCTGTCGGAGGGCTGCTCGTAGTAGCCGCGCGAGTTGAGCGCCGACATCGCCTCGGTGATGATGAACTTCTCCCCCGGGAACTGCGCGGGGAAATTCGGCCAGGCCTCGTGGTGGTAGTTGTGGCCGAGCAGGTCGAGAGCGCCGGCGTGAAACACCGGGTTCTTGGAGCTGCCGTTGTTGTTCGCCGACGTGATCGGCCGCGTCGGGTCGAGGCGCCGCACTATCCCGGCGAGCTCGCGCGCGATCGGGGCCGCCGTCGTGTCGCCGTCGGTCCACTGCTCCATGACCTCGTTCCCGATGCTCCAGATGAAGACGCTTGCGTGATTGCGGTCGCGGCGCACCATGTCAGAGAGGTCGCGCTCGTGCCAGGCGTCGAAGTCCAGGTGGTAGTCGTAGTCGGTCTTCTGCTTCCTCCACATGTCGAAGGCCTCGTCCATCACGATGAAGCCCATGCGATCCGCGAGGTCGAGCAGCTCGGGCGCCGGCGGGTTGTGCGAGGTCCGGATCGCGTTGACGCCCATTTGCTTCATGATCTGGAGCTGTCGGTAGAGGGCGCGGTCGCTGACCGCCGCCCCGAGCGCGCCGAGATCGTGGTGGAGACAGACGCCGCGAATCTTCACGTGACGGCCGTCGAGGAAGAACCCGCTGTCCGCCCGGAAGGTGAAGCTGCGAATCCCGAAGGGCGTGGTGTAGTCGTCGCACACCGCGCCGCCGCACTCGACGCGCGTGACGGCTCGATACAGGTAAGGTCGCTCCACGGACCAGAGTTTCGGCCTCCGCACCACCAGTTCCTGCGCGAACTCGGTAACGGAGTCGTGTAGCGCCCTTCCATCCGAGGACGTGGCGGCGACGACCTTGCCCAAGGCGTCGTGGACAACCGTGCGCACGGTGACGGGTCGTTCGTCCGGCGACTCGTTGCGCACCGTGGTTCGTATGCGGACGCGCGCCGACTGCGCGTTCACCTCGGGTGTGGTGATGTACGTGCCCCAGTGGTCCACGTGCACCGTGTTCGTCGTGACCAGCCGCACGTGGCGGTAGATGCCGGAGCCGGAGTACCAGCGCGAGTTGGGCTGCCGCGAGTTGTCCACCCGCACGGCGATCAGGTTGCTCGTCCGACCGTAGCGGAGATGGGGCGTCAACTCGTACTGAAAGGAGCTGTACCCGTACGGGCGCTTCCCCAGGTAGTGGCCGTTGATCCAGACCTCGCTATTGCGGTACACGCCGTCGAACTCGACGAACACGCGCCGGCTCGTGTCCGTCTCGGGTGTCGAGAAGACCTTGCGGTACCAGCCCACGCCTCCCGGCAGCGCTCCACCCGCGACTCCGGCGGGGTTCGTGTCGCTGAACTCTCCCTCGATGCTCCAGTCGTGCGGCACATCCAGGCTCCGCCAACCGGAATCGTCGAACGTCGCCTCCTGAGCTCCGGGTACGTCCCCGAGGTAGAATCGCCAGGCCCGGTCGAAGCTGACCGTCATTCTCTGCCGTTGCGCCGCCGCCGGCGTGTACGCGGCGACGAGCAGCGCGAGGGCGGAGACGTGGAGCGCCCGGCGGCTCATTGCGCCAGCGGGTCGGGACGCAGCTGGAACTTCAAGACCTTGCTCGTCGTGCCCTTGCCGCCTTCCATGTGGAACGGCGCGCGGGTGCTGACGGTCGCCCACAGGCCCCGCCCCTTCCAGCCGGCCTCGGGATCGTCGATCCGGCCATCCAGCCACTTCGTGTAGAACCCCAGCGGATAGGGGACCCGGAGCACGACCCATTTCCCGTCCTTCAGGACCAGCAGCCCTTCAGCTCCATTTCCGGTGTTGATCGGGACGTTCTCGCCCAGGCCGAACGTGCCGAACTGATCGACCCACGTGTAGTAGCTCGCCCCGGCGCTGCCCGGCTCGGTCACGCCGGCGAGCTGCGGCAAAGGCTCCGGATAGAAGGTCCAGCCCTCGGGGCAGTGCTGTCCCGTGGCGGTGGGCCCGTTCAGCGGGCCGCGGCATTTGCGCCGATCGAAGCTGGCGAGGTGTCCGCTCGCCAGCGCCGTCCAGTAGACGCCGTTGCGGTCCACGTCCCCTCCGCGCGGCGAGAACCCCTCGACGGGCTTGCCCGATTTGTCCAGCGGCAGCTCGTACAGCTCCGCCAGCGCCGTCTCCGGCGGGTTCGATCCTGGAACAAGGCGCACTACGGCGCCTGGGAAGGCGAGCACCGTTCCCCAGACGGAACCGTCCGGGGCGGGCGCGACGGCGTAGAAGCCGACTGCGATCCGCTTGTCCTTGGTGGGATCGACCGGCTGGTCGGGCTCCACGTAGTCGTCTCGCTTTCCGTTGCCGTTGGTGTCCAGAATGAGCGCGGTCCATCCTTGCGATTTCTCCTCGTCACCGGTCTCGTCGAACAGCTTCGTGTTCAGCCAGCCGACCACTTGCCCGCCACCCGACGTCCAGAGCGTGCGATTTGCGTCCTCGGCGAACATGAGGTGATGAGTGCCGAAGCACGTGCTGATGTGCGTGAGCTTCCCGGTCTTCGGGTCGTAGACGGCGAGGTGACGGCCGGCGCGGGCCAGCGGGAACAGTCGCGCCGACGGGTGGCTCGACCCGGCCTTGCAGAAGGCGGGGTTGTCGGGTGGGCGAACGGCGGAGGTGATCCACACCCGACCCTGCTCGTCGAACATGGGATTGTGCACGTTGTTCTTGCTGGTCCAGAGGACTTCGTCACCCCAGTACGGCGACGGCCGCGGCAGCACCGCCCCTGCGGCCGGCGGAGTGCTCGGATCGCGGACCGTCAGCGGCACCCGGCTCGCCGTGTATCGCACCGGATCGAGCACCGGCAGGTAGTCCGCGCTGAGCTCCAGCGCTCCGTAGATCTTGCCGTTGGCGTTCAGCGTGGGATTGCGCCTGTCGGTCGAGACCTCGTCGTGGAGATACGCCTTCGGGTCCGCCCAGTCCCACTCGCTGATGACGACGTTGCGCTCCAGGCCCTG
>DATDFP010000016.1:0-3961 GCA_036522535.1 Gemmatimonadales bacterium | reverse complement strand
ACTGACGGTCACGGCGATCTTGCCGGATCCCGCCCCGCCGTCCTTATCCGTGACCGTCAGGCGTAGGGTGTCCGTCCCAGCCGCGGTGTACGTGTGCGTGGCCGTAATAGGACTGGACTGGCTGGACGTGCTCCCGGTGGTCTGGGATGAGCCGTCGCCCCAGGTGATCGTGTACGCCCAGGGGGCGTCGTTCACGCCCGCGTCGCTGAAGGTGGCGCTGAAGGTGAAGGCGCTCCCCGCGGTGGCGGTCTGGTTAGCGCCCGCGTTCACCGTGGGCGCCACGTTCGTGATGGTCGCGGTGGTCGTGGCCGGCGTGCTCGCCGCCCCGCGTGAATCGGTGACGGTCAGGGTGACGGTGTAGCTACCGTTGTCCGCGTACGTGTGGCTCGGCTGAACACCCGTGCCGCTGCTCCCGTCCCCGAAGGTCCAGGCATACGTGAGGGCGTTCCCGTCCGGATCGGACGAGCGGCTGCCGTCGAAGTTGACGGCGGTGCCCTCCGCGCCGGAGTACGGTCCCCCGGCGGCGGCGGTCGGCGCGTGATTCACGGAGCCCGGGGCATCGTGGCAGGTGCCGCTGCCCGCGTCCGTGAAGGTCTGGCCGGCGATGGGGATGAACTTCCAGTCGTAGCCGGTCGAGTACAGCGTCAGTTTCAGGACCCCAAAGGTACTGGCGTTCTGCGCCTGGGTGTTCGGCAGGGGCGTCCCCACGTGGAAGAGCTCTTCGCCGCCCGTGCCCGCGACGATCTCGCGGATCCCGTAGACCGCATCCGCCGCGCCTGTGGGGGTTTGCGGGGCAAAGCGCTGGTAGTTGTGCTCGTGTCCGTTGACGACGATCTCCGCGCCGGCTGCGTACAAGTCCTGCCACAGCACCCGTGTCGTCGTGTCGGTCAGGGAGCCGGAGCTGAACAGCGGAGGATGCCAATAGGCGAGCGTGCAGCGCTTCGTGCTGGCGGCGAGGTCGGCGCGCAGCCACTGCTCCTGGGCCGAGCCCGCGTTGTGCGCAATGTAGACGTTCAGCGCGATGAGGTGCCAATCGCCGAGGTCGTAGCTGTAATAGCCCTTCGAGGGATCACCGGCCGCCGCGCCGAAGTACTGGAAATAGCCGCTGGCCCCGGATGTGTTGTAGTCGTGGTTGCCCGGGATCGGTCGGGTCCGCGCTTTCTGCCGGCCCCAGGTCGGGCCGTAGCAGTTCGTGAAATTGGAGAGGGTGCCATCCGGGTACGCGTTGTCGCCCGCCGCGAACACGGTGCCCGGGATAGTGTCGAGCAGGTTCGCCGTGAGGTTGTCCCCGTTCGTAGTGCAGTCGGCGATATCTCCGGCACCGACGAAGACGACGCTGCTGGAAGAGACGACCTGGACGGCGAGAGTGTCCGCGCCCGAGCGTGCCTGATTGTTCGTGACCGTCACCCGCACGCTGTCCTGGCCCAGCGCCGAGTAGACGTGCGCGGCGGTGATTGGAGTGGAGGCGCTCGACGTCGTCCCCGTGCTCGAGCCGCCGTCGCCCCAGGTGATCGTGTAGGACCAGGGGGCATCGTTGGCGCCGGCGTCGGTGAATGTGGCCGAGAGCTTGAGCGTGTCGCCCGGGTGCGTCGTGACATCGGGACCGGCGTTTACGGAAGGCGCCGGAGGCGGTGCCGTCGAGCCGTGGCACGTGCCGCTCCCCGCGTCGGTCGCCGTCTGGCCCGCGATGGGGATGAACTTCCACGAGTACGTCCCGTCTGCCAGCGTGAGCCTCAGTACGCCGCTCACGCCGGTGATTCGTACCTCGCTGTTGGCGATCGGCGTGCCGAACCCATAGAACTCGCCCTGCCCCCCGGTGCCGACGACGAACTCACGAATCCCGTTCGTCGGGTCCGCGACGCCGGTTGGGGTTTGCGGGGCGAACCGCTCGTAGTTGTGCTCGTGCCCCGACAGCACAAGGTCCGCGCGGTAGTCGTACAGCGCTTGCCATAGCGGCTGAGCCGACACGCTGCTGCCATGCGTGGTACCGGAGCTGAAGCGTGGGTAGTGCCAGTAAGCGAGCGTGCAGTGCTGGGGATCGGCGGCGAGGTCCGCCCGGAGCCACTGCTCCTGGGGCGATCCAGCGCTCATGGAGATCAGGCTGTTGAGCACCACGACGTGCCAGGCGCCCACGTCGTAGCTGTAGTACCCCTTGGTCGGGTCGCCCGCCACGGCCCCGAAGTAGGTGAAGTAGTCGGCCGCGGTCGGGCTAGTGTCATACTCGTGATTGCCGAGCGCGGGGCGGGTGCGGGCCTTGTACTTGCCCCAGTTCGGGTCGTAGCAGGTCTGGTAATACGAGAGCGACCCACTCGGGTAGACGTTGTCGCCGACCGTGAACACGGTGCCCGCGATCGTGTCGAGGATCGCCGCCGTGGCTTCATCGCCCGTCGCGCTGCACGAGGCGATAGTCCCGGCCCCCACTAGGGTGACCGTGGGTGCGGGGGTCGTGGTCGCGAGGAGCCTCGCAGGTCGCCGCGCGGACTGTTGCGGAGCCTCGCTTTCGCGGCACGTGGTTGACAAGGCGCCGACGACGAGCAGGACGCCGGCGATACGGAGGGGCGAGTGGGACCGGGACACCAGGGCTGTCCTCTTGGCCGATCGGAGGTCGCGACGGCGACCTCAAGCGGCCCTCACGAGGCGTTCACAAGCGAACACACCTGTGGCCCGTCGCGGCTCCAGGGCCGTCACAGGGTTGACGCGCTCACACAACAGTTCCGTACTGCAACACGCCGAGAATACGGGGCGCAGCGCGCAGGCAACAATAGCATAAGGCGTGCGCGAGGGGATCGCTGCTAACCGCCTGATTCGTATGTGCTTGGGCAGAGCCATGAACACGGAAGGGTCGGCGTTTGTAGCGGCGTGCCGACAGGTATGCGAGCCTCATGTTGCGGCGCTGCGCAGTGAGCGTTCGGTCGCCGAGCCCCTCGCCGCTTTAGCACGAGAAGGTGCGTCCGGGTTGACCTCGTCAGCTATCCGAGTATCTTACTCGCACAATCGACGTCCCGTGGTGATTTGCCGCGTATTGCCGCCACGTTAAACAAGGCGCTAAAAAGCGACCGCCCGCGGCATTTGTTGCCCGGGTCTTTTTGTTTGAGGTCTCGATGACCATCACCGCAGCGCCCGTCACTCGCCGACTCTCACTCGCCGCCCGCCCGCTGCGCTGCCGTAGCTGCGGCGCCGAGCGAGAGGCCGCCCCCGTGGCGATCTGCGACGCGTGCCTCGGCCCGCTCGAGCCGATATACGACCGGGGGCGGCGCCTTCCGGACCGCGCGGCGATCGGCGTGCGCGTCGCCTCGCTCTGGCGCTATAAGGAATGGCTCCCGTTCGACGGTGAGCCGGTGAGATCCCTCGACAGCGGATTCACGCCCCTCGTGGAGGCGCCCGCGCTCGCCCGCCGCCTCGGCGTGGGCCGCGCCTGGGTGAAGAACGACACCGTCTGCCACCCCTCCCTCTCCTTCAAGGACAGAGTGGTGGCGGCGGCGGTCAATGCCGCCGCGGCTTTCGGGATCGACACCGTGGGGTGCGCCTCGACCGGGAACCTCGCCAATGCCGTGGCGGCGCACGCGGCCCGCGCCGGACTCAAGGCGTGGATCTTCATCCCCGACGAGCTCGAAGCGGGGAAAGTGATCGGCACGAGCGTGTACGGTCCGAAGCTGGTGCGCGTGCGTGGCACGTACGACGACGTAAATCGGCTGTGCGCCCAGGTCGCTGATCGGTTCGGCTGGGGGATCGTGAACGTCAACCTGCGCGCCTACTACGGCGAAGGCTCCAAGACGCTCGCATACGAGATCGCGGAGCAGCTCGGCTGGCGCCTGCCATCTGCGGTGCTCGCCCCGATGGCGGGGGGGTCGCTGGTGTCGAAGCTGCACAAGGGGTTCGGAGAGTTCCTCGAGGCGGGGCTCGTCGCGGGGCCCGCGCCGCGCCTGTACGGCGCCCAGGCGGCTGGGTGCGCGCCCATCGT
>DATDFP010000015.1:0-3809 GCA_036522535.1 Gemmatimonadales bacterium | reverse complement strand
CCCGCGAGCTGCTGGCGCATGACGACCCGGCCGTGCGGAGCGTGGCAGCCGACCTGCTGGCGCGCCATCCGTCCGTCGCCGACGTGGACCGGCTGGTGCAGGCCTACCGCCGCGCGGCGGGCGACCCGTTCGACGACGCCCGGCTCTCGGCGGTGGCCGCCCTCGCCGCGATCGCGCGCTCGAGCAACGAGGCGCGCCTCGCCGTCGCGACCAGGTTCGTTTCCGCCGTCCCCAGAGCGGACGATTACCTGGTTCGCCGCCTTGCCCAGGCGCGGTTTCCCGATGCCGCCGAGGCCTGGGGCCCCGCGGCGCCGATTGCTACGGGTCGCACGGCGGAGGACTACCGCGACGTCGCGCGGCGCTACCTCCTGCATTCCCCCGGTGCCGGAAGCGACTCTCTTGCGCGCGTGACGATCGAGACCGACCGTGGAACGATGGTCGTCCAGCTCTTCCCCGCCGAGGCCCCGCTCACGGTGGCCGCCTTTCTGTCTCTCGTGGATCGGCGCTACTTTGACGGATCACGCTGGCATCGAGTCGTTCCCAACTTTGTCGCCCAGGACGGCGATCCCCGCGGGGACGGGTGGGGCGGGCCCGGCTTCGTGCTGCGCGACGAAGTGAACCCGGTGCGCTACGACGTGGGTACCATGGGGATGGCTCTCTCCGGGCCCGACACGGGCGGCAGCCAGTTTTTCATCACCCACTCGGCCCAGCCGCATCTCGACGGCACATATGCCGCGTTCGGGCGCGTGGTCCGGGGGCTCGACGTGCTCGCTGCCATTACCCAGGGAGACCGGATCCGGAGCATCCATCGCTGAGAACATGGGCCGGGTCCGCATTCACATTCGCACGCTGAAGGGGGCGCTCCGTACCGGGCCGCCCTTCAGGGTGGTGTTTAGCCGAGCCCAGGCTTTAGCCTGTGGAACCGTGCTCCTCCTCATGCTGGTTTCCCGCGCGGGGGCCGCGCAGTTCGGCTACTTCGGCCAGAACAAGATCCAGTACCGCGGCTTCGACTGGCACGTGCTGCGCGGCGAGCACGTGGACCTCTACTACTATCCGGAAGAGCAGGAGCTCGGTCGCGTCGCGCTCGCCTTCGCCGAGGAGAGCTACCGGGTCCTGGAGCGGCGCTTCAACCACCACCCCACCCGGCGCATCCCGCTGATCATCTACGCGTCGCACACCGATTTCGAGCAGACCAACGTCTTGCCGTTCGTGCCTCCGGAGGGGCTGCTCGGCGTCACGGAGTTCCTGAAGCAGCGCGTCGCGTTGCCGTTCACGGGCAGCTACGCCGAGTTCCGCCACACGCTGCGGCACGAGCTGGTGCACGTGTTTCAGCTCAGCTTGACGAGCGAAGTGTTCGAGCGCTACCCCCGCGTCCGGCACGCGGACCTGCCGCTGTGGTGGACCGAGGGCCTGGCGGAGTTCTTCTCGAGCGTCGAGGACACGCGCGACGCGATGGTCCTGCGCGATCTCACGGTCTCGGGCCGGCTCCCCTCGCTGCGCGACCTCGCCTATGCCTCGGGCGGGGTCATCTACCCCTTGGGTCGCGCGATCCACGCCTATCTCGCCGCCGCCTACGGCGACTGGCGCATCGACGAGGTGTACCGGGACCTGTGGAAGTACGCGACGTTCGAGGATGAGGTGCAGGCCGTATACGGCCGAACGCTCGGCCAGCTCTCGGACGAGTGGCAGTATTGGGAGCGGCGGCGCTTCTACCCGGCGGTGGCCGGCGCGGAGCCGCTCGCCATCGCGGCACGGCTCGTCACGCGTCAGGCCATCAAGCCCACGGTGTACGGATCGCCCGGGGCGCCCGCAGGCGTGCTCTACTTCTCGCCCTTCACCGGATACACGAACATCTATGCCCGGCCGCTGGCGGGCGGCCGGCCCCGCGCCGTCGTGAAAGGCGAGCGCACGGCGCAGTTCGAGTCGTTCCACCTCTTCGCGTCGCGGCTGGACGTCTCGCCGAGCGGCGTTGTGGCGTTCTCGAGCAAGTACCTCGAGCGCGACGCGTTGTTCTTCTGGAGCCTCGAGCAGGGGAAGGTCGTGGGTCGCTACGAGTTCCCCGAGCTCGTCAACATCCTGTCCCCCGCCTGGGCGCCGGACGGGCGGAGCGTTGTGTTCTCGGGGCTCGCGGTCTCGGGGTACTCCGACCTCTTCCGTCTGTGGCTCGGAGAGGGGCAAGGCCGGCTGGAGCGGCTCACGTCGGACCGCTACCAGGACCTCGACCCGACGCTCGCCCCCGACGGGCGCACCGTCGTGTTCTCATCCGACCGCACTCCCTTCGGGCTTGGCGGCGCGCGCAACCTCTTCAAGCTCGACCTCGCGACGGGCGCCGTGACGTTTCTGACCTATGGCGATTGGCACGACGATCAGCCGCGCTGGGCCGCGAACGGGCGGATCTATTTCGCGTCCGACCGCGACGGCACCTTCCAGGTCTACTCCGTGGACTCGGCCGGGACCGGCCGGCGCGAGACCAACACGCTGAACGGCGCATTCGATCCCCAATGGGTGGACGAGGAGCACGGATTGGTGCTCGGGGGCTTCACGGATCTGAGCTATGGCATCTATCTCGCGCGCCCGGCGCCGCCGGACGCGGCGCCGGCAATCGCGCTCGCCCCAGAGCGCGCCACGCCCGAGTGGACCTGGCCGGAGCTCGCGAGCGAGCAGTACGGTCGCGCCGACGCAGCGCCGTACGAGCACAAGTTCAGCTTCGACGTCGCCGCGGGCGACGCCGTCATCGCGCCGGGGCTCGGGGCGGCCCAGGGCGCCGTCTTTCTCTTCAGCGACCTGCTGAGCGACCGCCAGCTCTACCTCTTCCTTTCCTCTTTCTCCGGCACCGGGGTCGGCAGCCTGCTCGAGAACTTCAGCGGGACGGCCTTCTACCTGAACCAGGCCCATCGCATCAATTGGGGCATGGGGGCGTTCCGGCTGCGCGGGCTGTTCTACGAGGGAGACTACAGCACGGTGTTCGACGAGAGGTCGGCGGGGGTGTTCGGCGAAGTTCGCTATCCCCTGTCGCGCTTCAAGCGGATCGAGGCCGAATACCGCGTGGAGCACTCGGACCGCCGGGACATCGTGCGGTCCGCCTCGGACCAGGTCGCGGGCGAGTCCGCCGAGGTCCATCGGGTGGGTTGGCTCGCCTCGAACTACCTGAGCTACGTCGAGGACAACACGCTCTGGCTCGCGACCGGGCCGATAGACGGCGAGCGCATGAACCTCACCGGCGGGCTCGTGAACGACATGAGCCACGGACGGTTCGACAGCTGGCTCCTGGCGGGCGACTATCGCCGCTACTTCCGCACGGCGCTCCGCAGCGCGGTCGCCGTGCGCCTGCTCGGCTACTACGCGGGCGGCGCGCGGCCGCGGCCGGTGAACCTCGGCGGGTCGTGGGGGCTGCGGGGCTACCCGCGCTACGGCTACGTGGCCGGCACGCGGGCGTGGCTCGTCAATTCCGAATGGCGCTTCCCGATCACCGACTTCCTCACGATCGGTTTTCCGTTCGGCGCGGCGCGCTTCCCGGGCGTGCAGGGTGCGCTGTTCCTCGACGTCGGCCGGGCGACCAGCGCCGGCGCGGCCGACCGCGGCCTCCTCGGCAGCTCCGGGCTGGGACTGCGCATGGCGCTGGGGCCCCCGCTCGTGCTGCGCCTCGACCTGGGATACCGGTTCCATTCTGGAGACGTCGGCGGATATGCGCTCCCGTCCGGAAGCCGCAGCAGCAAGTTCGTCGACTTCTTCTTCGGGTTTAACTATTGACCGGGCAACGGCTTTTGCTTGACCGCTGCAGGGCCCTCTCCTACATTGCCGCCTGTGTG
>DATDFP010000014.1:0-8964 GCA_036522535.1 Gemmatimonadales bacterium | reverse complement strand
GTCGCGAGGCGGGCGGCGAGGCGCTGGCGGCGCGCCGCCACGTACTGAGCGGTGACACCGCTCAAGGCCGCGAGCGCCGCGAAGCGGTAGCGCTGCCAGACCTTGCGGTGCCAGAGGCCGTTGAAGTGTTCGATCGGGTTCTGCAAGCCGAACTCGCGCGGGGGAACGAAGACGGGAATGATCCCGAGTTGCAAGCAGAGGCGGACCACGCGGCCGAACGCGTCGCGATGCTGATGGGCGCCCTGGAAGCGGGTGTCGTTGTCAAACTGCGCATAGCCCGGCCGGCCGTGGGTGCGCCAATGGCCCATCAGACAATCCAGTACTGCCGCGGTCGTTCCCCGGAGGAGGGGCCACGCTGCTGGGGCGCCACTGTGCAGGGCCACGCCGGTGAAGAGATCCACCAGGGGGCCGTCGGCCAGCTTGAGCAGCTCCACGAAGTCGAAGAGCTCGAGTTCGGCGGCTCGCTCCCGGACGGGCGGCAGGTGCCAGCCGGGCGGGGGTGGGGGCCGACGCTGCCGCTGGCGGTGATCGACGGCCCCGTGGCGGAGCAGGATGCGACCGATCGTCCGCACCGCCGGAGCGGGACTGCCCGCGGCGAGGAGCGCGTCCCGAATCCGCGCGGCCCCGCACTCGCCCAGGATATCCTCCGCCAGGGCACGGCGCAGAGTGAGGACGCGCTCTTCGACGCGCGGGCTCGTGCGGTGGGGCGCATGGTGGGGGCGGGTGCGGTGATCGGACCAGTCGACGCGATCGAGCCGCTGGCCCGCCGCCCGGGCTACCCAGTACTGCACCGTACTCACCGAGGCTCCGAACCGACGCGCGACCGCCCGCTCCGAAGTCCCGTGCAGAACGGCAGCGACCATTGCCCGACGGCGACTCTCGGCCGAAGCTTTTTGCTCACGGGTCGACTCCCATGCAAGAGCCTTTTCGACCCAAGCTACTGACCGAAATCAACTGGCACCTGGGTGACCGGATTCAACTGGCACTTCCCCGCTCACCGCTCACCGCCGCCGACGCAACCCGCGCGGTCTCCGCCAGCACAGCCGCTCCGACGAAGATGCTCTCCTCGGCCGCGTAAAAGCGCGGTGAGTGCGCCGCAATCGGCTCGCCGCCGGGCTCGCGCGCGCCGATCCGCAGGAAACAGCCGGGGATCCGCTCCAGATACGACGCGAAATCTTCACCGCCCATGTTGAGGGAGCCCAGCGGCACGATCGCCTCCTCGCCCAGCAGCGCCGCCGCGGCGCGCCGGGCCCACTCGACCGGCTCCGGCGGATTCACAATCGGGGGTGGGCCGAGCTCGACCGAGACCTCGCACCGGAGCCCGTAGACGGCGGCGAGCGACTCGGCGATGCGGCGGACTTCATGGACCAGCAGTTGGCGCGTGTCGGAGTCGACGGCGCGTAGCGTTCCCGCGAGCGTCGCCCGGTCCGGGAGGACGTTCGGCGCCGAGCCCGCGTGCACGCTTCCGATGCTCACCACCGCCGGCGCCGCGGGATTCAGGCGACGCGAGACGATGGTCTGCAGCGCGCCGATGAGCGCCCCCACGCCGACGATCAGGTCGGCGGCCTCGTGCGGCCGGGCGCCGTGGCCGCCGCCGCCGATGAGCGCGATCTCGAAACTGTCCGCCGAGGCGGCGAGCGGCCCTGCCTGCGCGACGATCTGACCCACGGTGAAGCGCCGGTCCACGTGCGCGCCGAAGATCGCGGCGACCCCGTCGAGCGCTCCCGACTCGAGCACGCCGAGCGCGCCCCGACCGGTCTCCTCCGCGGGCTGGAGCACGATCAGCACGTCGCCCGGGGCGGGCCGCGCGGTCAAGAGATACGCCGCCCCCACGGCCCAGGCGGCGTGCACGTCGTGACCGCAGGCGTGCATCACGCCGGCCGTGCGCGACGCGAATGGGAGACCGGTGTTCTCGGTGATCGGAAGCGCGTCGGTGTCCCCGCGCACCGCCACGGGGGCCAGCCCCGAGTCCTGGCCACGAAGCCGCGCGACGAGGCCGGTGCCGGCCACGCGTTCGAGCCGGATCGGTTTGAGCGCTCCTAGGCCCGCGTGCAGAACCTCCGCCGTCCGCTCTTCACGCCCCGACAGCTCCGGATGCTCGTGCAGGTCGCGGCGCAGCTCGACGAGGGTGCGCCGCAACGACTCCGGAAACAACGCGTCGAGCGCGCCTGGAAGCCGTCCGCTCACTCGAGGACTTCCCGCCTGACCGTCAGGTCCTCCACGCGGTCCTTGTCCACGTCCACGCCCATGCCCGCCGCGTCCCGCGGCACGCGCACGAGGCCCTCGTGGTCCATGGTCCACTCCGGGTTGACGATGTCGCGCTCCCAGTAGCGTGCGCTGGGTGAGAGGTCGCCCGGGAGGGTGAAGTTGGGGAGCGACGCGAGCGCGACGTTGTGCGCGCGGCCGACCCCGCTCTCGAGCATGCCGCCGCACCATACCGGAATGCCGTGCCGCCGGCAGAGATCATGGATCGCGATGGACGGTGTGAACCCGCCCACGCGTCCCGGCTTGATGTTGACGATCCGGCCGCTGCCGAGCGCGATCATGTCCTCGGCCCGCTCGACGTCGGTGATCGATTCGTCGAGGCACAGGGGCGTCTCGATCAGGCGTTGCAATGTCGCGTGGCGGACCAGGTCGTCGGGACCGAGGGGCTGCTCGAGCATGAGCAGACCAAAGGCGTCGAGCCGCCGGAGCAGATCGGCATCGTCGAGGGTGTAGGCGGAGTTGGCGTCCGCCGCGAGCCGGACGTCGGGCCCGAGGGCGTCGCGCACGGCGCGCACGTACGCCACGTCCCGGCCGGGCGCGATCTTGATCTTGATCTTGCGGTACCCCTGCTCGAGCGCCGCGCGCGCCCTCTGCACCAGCGCCTCGGGGCTGTCCTGGATGCCGAGCGAGATGCCCGTCTCGATGCGGTCGCGCATGCCACCCAGGAGCAGCGAGAGCGGGCAGTCGCGCAGGCGGGCGGCGAGCTCCCAGCATCCCATCTCCACCGCGGCCTTCGCCATGCGATGCCCGCGGAAGTCGCGCGCCAGGATGCCGTGCACCTCCCCCGGCCCCCCGAGCTCCCGGCCCAGGATGCGAGGTCCGACCCAGGCGCGGATGGCGAACCACGCCGTGTCGATCGTCTCGTCCGAGTAGTTGGGCTGCTCGCCGGCGACGCACTCCGACCACCCGCTCGGGCCCTTCCCGTCGGCGGACTCGAGCTCGAGCAGGCAGATGCGCCGCTCGGTCGAGACACCCGAGGAAATGCGGAACGGCTCCTTGAGCGGCAGCCGAATCTCCCGCAGCGTGATCCGCCGGACGCAGAGCATCAGCCCGCGCCTCCGGTCGGTCGCTCCCGGGAAAGCACGTAGTACGCGCGCGGCTCGCCGCCGTCGCGATAGAAGCCGGCGACGCGGTACCCGTGCCCGAGCCCCCAGGTGAGCGCCGCGCGCGTGGCGGCGCGCCACCGCCCGGCCAACGCGAGCGACGCCGCCTGAACCTTGTCGATCTCAGGCGGGATCTCGACGCGCAGGGTGACCTCGGCCGGTCCTTCCGGGAGCCTCGGGCTCGCGGGGACGCCCTCGCCGTTGGACAGGTTGAGCACCCTCGCCGAGCGTGCCTCGGCGAGGTCGGGAGGCGCCCCTGCTCCCCCGGTCGCAGGCTCGCCGATGCGCCACGCGACGATGAACCGGTCGGTGCCAAGTCCCCGGTGCAGGGCGCTGTCGGTGTCGGGGCCGTACATGTCGGTCACGTACTCCGTCACCTCGACGCCGAGCCGATTGAAGTTGAAGTGCGCGTTGCGTGCGACCAATGGGTCGAAGGTCCAGTAGATCACGCCCACACCGAGCTGGAGCAGCGTCTCGCGCTGAAACTCCTTGAGCCGGCGGCCGACGCCGCGGTCCCTCAGCTCGGGGCGCACGGCGAGCATGTCGGACCAGTGGACGAGCCGTCCGTTTTCGACACCGGTCATGCCGAACACGAAGCCGAGCAAGCGGTTGTGGGAATCGAAGGCGCCGGCCGTCACGCCGCCGAGCCGTTGACTGACTTTGAGAATGGCGGCCGGGACGCGCTCGCTGAAGTTGGCTCCCCAGGTCTCGTTCTGGAGGGCCACGCAGGCGGCAAACTCTTCGTGGGTGCGGAGGTGGCGGATGTCGAGGTCGGGGGGCGGCACGTGCGACGCGCCACCGGCAATCGCGGGGCTCTCGGACGGCGGCTGTGCGGGCACGGTAAAGGTTTCCCGGTGAAGTATACCGCAACGTATACAATACCGTCGTTTCCATCAACCAACCTGGCATCTTGCGCTGCACACCAAGCTGTACACATTATGGGCCCCGTTACGCTGAGCCATGCGCGCCCCCCTCGCCCGAAGCGAGAGCATGGACCGGACAGCCGTGCGCCTGCTGCAGCTCGTCATCCTCTGCTCGAGCAGCCTCGCTGCTCAAGCCGTGCCGACGAGTGCCCCCACGACACCGCCGGCAGCCACGCTCGCCGAACGCATCCAACAGATCGTCAGTCGGCCCGAGTATCGCCGCTCCAGCTTCGGCGTGGAGTTCTACGATCTCGATAGCAACACGCTGGTGTTCACGCTCAACGCCGACAAGCTGTTCGTGCCCGGATCGACGACCAAGCTCGTGACGGAGGGCACCGCCCTGGAGTTGCTGGGTCCGGACTATCGCTTCCACACGCGGATCTATCGCACCAATCGGGTCCGCAAGGACGGCACCCTCGACGGCGATCTGGTGCTCGTCGCGAGCGGGGACCCCAACCTATCCGGCCGGATCCGCCCCGACGGCACGCTCGCCTTCGAGAATCACGACCATTCCTACGACGCCAGCCCGGAGACCCGGGCCGTGCCCGGCGACCCGCTTTTGGTCGTCCACGGGCTAGCCGATCAGGTGGCGGCGCACCACATCACGCGCGTCACCGGGCATCTCCTGATCGACGCCACGCTCTTTCCCGAAGGTGAGCGCGAGCTGGGCACGGGGGTCGTCATCTCGCCCATCGCCGTCAACGACAACCTGGTCGACGTCACCATCGGTCCCGGCGCCGCTGCGGGCGACCCGGTCGTGCTGGCAGCGGCTCCGCTCACCTCATACGTGCGCTTCGTCAATCAGGCGACCACGGGAGCGCCCGGCTCGAAGCCGGAGATCCGCTGGGCCGCGGACAGCGCCGCCGCCGACGGCACCCACACGGTCACCGTCAAGGGGACTTTTCCCGCCGACCGGCCGGCCATGCTCTTCGGCTATGCGATCCCGCAGCCAAGCCGCTTTGCCGAGGTCGCGCTGGTGGAGGCGCTGCAGGCACGGGGTGTCCGAATCAGGCTGAGCCCGGCCGGCGCGGCGCACGACTTCGCGGCGCTCGCGGCCGTCTATGGCCCCGAGAACCTGGTCGCCGAGCACGTATCGCCACCGCTCAAGGAGGAGATCAAAGTCACGCTCAAGGTGAGCCAGAACCTCCACGCCAGCATGATGCCCTACATCCTGGGCGCGGTCCTCGCGCACGAGGGGAGCACCGAGGCGGGGTTCGCGCGAGAGCACGACTTCCTCGAGCGGGCGGGGCTCGATCTGAGCGGAGCGGCGCAGGGCGACGGCGCCGGCGGGGCGGCGCACTTCACCCCCGACTTCATGGCGCGCTTCCTGGCCTACATGGCCAGCCGGCCGAGCTTCCCGGACTACCTCGCCGCGCTTCCGGTCCTCGGCCGCGACGGTACGCTCTGGAACATTCAGCCCGATGCGCGTGCGGCGGGGCACGTGTACGCGAAGACGGGCACGTTCGTCGAAGTCGATCAGTTGAACCGCGCCCTGCTGGTGAACGGCAAGGGTCTCGCGGGCTACGTGACGACGGCCGGCGGCCGCCGGCTGGCATTCGCCGTGTACGTGAACAACGTGCCGGTGTCCGCCGACCCCGGCACAATCGAGCGGACGATCGCGCAGGCGCTTGGCGAGATCGCGGCGGCGGCGTACGACGTAGCACCGTGACTGCCGGCCATGCCCTGCGAACCGCACACTGACGTCGGGTAACCCCAGAGGAATGTCATCCGGAGGGAGGTACGCCGTGTCGCCGCTTGCGCCCGTTTCGCTCCGACCGAGTGCCGCACTCGCCGCCATGGTCATCGCCGCCGCGCCCGCCGCACGCGCCCAGCAGCCGGGAGAGCAGGGCGTGGTGGGCGGCACCGTGGTTGCTCAAGGTTCACTGCGCTCGCTGGCCGGTGTGCAGGTCGGGACCAGTGAGGGCCGGGGCGCCGTCACCGACGCGAGCGGCCACTTCCGTGTGACGGGGCTCACCACGACACCGGTGACGCTCACGGCGCGCCTCATCGGCTACGGTCCGGTCACGCGCACGGTCGCTCTTGGCGACACGAGAGTCGAGATCGTTCTCGCTGAAGCTCCCATTCAGCTCAACGCCCTCATCGTCACCGCTACCGCCGGCGGCCAGCAGAAGCGCGCGATCGGGAACGTGGTCACGCAGATCAACGCCGCCGACGTGACCGCGGTCGCCCCGGTGAGCGACGTCCAGCAGCTCATCAACGGCCGGGCGCCCGGGGTCGAGATCCTCCCCGGCAGCGGTCAGGCGGGCACGGGCTCCAAGGTGCGCGTCCGCGGCATCTCCAGCCTCTCCCTCAGCAACAACCCGCTGCTCTATGTCGACGGTATCCGCGTGGACAACGCCCAGAGCACCGGCCCGAACGTGCAGGCCTTCGGCTCCAACGTGATCTCGCGTCTCAACGACTACGATCCGCAGGACATCGAGAGCATCGAGGTCATCGAAGGTCCCGCGGCGGCGACGCTCTACGGCACCGAGGCGTCGGGCGGCGTCATCCAGGTCATCACGAAGAAAGGCGCCGCAGGCCCCCCTACCTTCGACCTGACGGTGAAGCAGGGCACGGAAGCGTTCATGAACCCGGAAGGCCGGTTCCCGGTGAACTACTGGATGGACACTACGGGCACGCTCAGGTCCATCGACTACAACGCATTGGTGCAGCAGAACGGCGGTCCGATTTTTCACAATGGATACACGCAGTCGTATTCGCTCAATCTCAGCGGCGGCACGCCCACCGTCCGCTACTTCCTGGCGGGAAACGAGGATCACAACGACGGAGTCGAGCCGAACAACATCTTCCGGCGCTACGCCGGCCGCGCCAACGCCACCGTTTCACCGAATGAGAGGTTCAGCCTCACGGCGAATCTGGGCTACAGCAAGGCTCGCACGGACCTGAGCCTGGAGGCCGGCGGCGGCGGCGCGATGTGGGAGACGCTGTTTTCCACGCCGCAGAACCTCGGCACGACCGCCAAGGGTTTCCGCGACTACCCCCCCGGGATCAACTACCTCGCCATCTCCGATTGGCAGGACGTGAACCGCTTCACCGGGAGCGTGCAGCTCAACCACCGCCCTGCCAGCTGGTTCGTGCAACGCCTGATCCTCGGGACGGACGTGACGCACGAGGTGAACGCGGAGTTCGTGCCACATCTGGCAGACTCGCTCCAGCAATACTTCGACCCGACCACCGCGGCCGGCTACAAGGACGAGGCAGGGCGCGACGTGACGACGAGCACGGTCGACTACAATGCCACGGCGAATCTCACGGTCGCCAACGGACTCGTCTCGAGCACTTCGGTGGGCGGTCAGTACTACCACAGGCGCTCCGACTTCACCGGGACCTACGGGGAGAACTTTCCCGCCCCGGGGTTGAGCGCGGTGTCCTCCGCGGCGCGGACGGTGGCGGGCGAGGACTTCGTCGAGAACAACACGCTCGGCGGCTACGTGCAGGAGCAGCTCGGCTGGAAGGATCGGCTCTACCTCACCGCCGCGGCGCGCGAGGACCGGAACAGCGCCTTCGGCTCGAAGGTGCGCCACCAGTTCTACCCCAAGGTGAGCGGGAGCTGGGTGATCAGCGAGGAGCCCTGGTGGCGGGTCCCCTGGCTCACCCAGACGCGGATTCGTGGCGCGTTCGGCGAGTCGGGGAAGCAGCCCGACAATTTCGCCGCGCTCCAGACGTACTTTGCCGTGACCGGCCCCAACGATCAGGGCGTGCTCACGCCTCAGTACGTGGGGAACCCCAGCCTGGGCCCAGAGGTGAGTCGCGGCTACGAGCTCGGCTTCGAGGCGAGCGCCCTCGACGATCGGGCGGGCGTCGAGCTCACCTACTACCATCAGACTACCCACGACGCGATCCTCGCCCGCGATATCGCGCCATCGAGCGGCTTCCCGAACTTCGAGTACGTGAACGCCGGTACCGTCGCAAACTCCGGGATCGAGCTGCAACTGCGCGGCCACCCGGTCCGGACCCAAAACGTCACGTGGGACCTTACGTGGAACATCGCAACCAACGACAACACGGTCCTGAGCCTCGGCCAGCCGGCCGGCGATTGCGCGACGGACAGCTTGGCGCAGGTCAACAAGGATTGCCGCATCGTGCTCGGCAGCCAGCAACACCGGGTCGGCTATCCCGCCGCTTCCTTCTTCCGCGAGAAGGTGGTGAGCGCCGAGCTCGATCCGGCCGGGCACGCGATACTATCAAGCGTGATGTGCGACGGCGGACCGGCGCTGCACCACCAGGCGGTGCGTTGCTATAACGATGCCGGCAGCGTTATCGCCCCGCGCGTCTTCCTCGGTCGCTCGATCCCCAAGACCGAGGGCGGAGTCAGCTCCACGCTGACCCTCTGGCGCCGCCTGCGGCTCTATGCCCTCGTGGACTACAAGCTCGGCTTCAAGAAGACCGACAACAACCTGCGGGCGCGCTGCCAGGTGTTCGAGACCTGCTTGGAGAACGTCTACCCGCAGCGCTACAACCCGGCGCTCGTCGCGGGGATCCAGTCGCCCGGCGTGCTCGTCAACTGGGTCTTCAACGACGCGGGCTACGCCAAACTCCGTGAGCTCTCGCTCAGCTACCAGCTCCCCGACGCGTGGGCCGCGCGCGTCGGCGCGCAACGCGCCTCCGTCAGCGTCGCCGGGCGCAACCTGCACACGTGGACGAATTGGACG
>DATDFP010000013.1:0-5510 GCA_036522535.1 Gemmatimonadales bacterium | reverse complement strand
GGTGGCGGTACATACGCGCACTGCCCATGATGGGCGTGCGCCCAGCCCTGGGCCGAGCGATGCTGGTAGCTCTGACCGTTGTCGCAGTTAGAGCCCGCTCCAGCTTGGGACATGCTCGCAAGGAACGGGGTGGCGACCAACGCGAAGAGCGCTGTGAGGACGCGCATCGTTCTCTCCTAGCTTGCGAAGGCAGACTGAGGAGGGGCGCTGCGGCCTCAGCGGAACTGCGTCTAGAATCGCTCTAAGTGAGGCGCCAAGCCGTGCCGCACGTCACGGTGTCGGGTAAGCTCAAGTGCAGCGGACAGTTGCAAAAAGCCCGTCCTCACGATTTCCTGTATCTCCAGGCCACAATGCCCGCCCCTTGCACCTTGAGCTCGAACGGACGGTTACCCTCGGCGTCAATCGGCGCCACGTCTTGTTGCTGGGAGGTGACCACATCCCCCTTGGCATTCAGGAACTCGAAGGTGACCTTGACCGGCGGGCTGGGCTTGGCCTTGTGGTTGGTGAACACCCCACCGAGCGTGGCGGCCGAGTCGCCCGGGGTAAACGTCCCCACGGTCACTTCCAACGCTAGCGAATCAGCGACCGTGAGATAGTAGAGCACGGAATCCTTGCTGCCGCGGAGCTGCCAGGAGCGAACCAGCGCCGCGAGCGAGGAGCGATTCAGGGGATCGACGCTGGCGAGCCGCTGCCCCATCGGCAGGACATGGGCGGTGTCCGACAGAATGTAGTAAATGCCGCTAAGGTTGTAGAGCGCGTCCCGGTAGTACGGATTCTTCGTGAGGCCCAATTCGTAGGCCCGCGCCGCCAGGCGGTATTGCGGCTCGATCGACTTCCGGAACGCACGCAGCGTGTCCACGGTGACGGCCTCGCACTTCATCGCAATCTGCCGCACGGTGAGCGTGCGGCTCTTGGCCCGCGTCTCGGTGCGGCACTTCTCGCCCACCGCCGCCGTATCCGGATCCTGTGGGATCCCACCCAGGATCGCCTGCGCCGCGTTGAACAGGTCCGTCGCCTCGGCCGAATCAGCGTGATCCATGATCTGGGTGTAGAGCGCCACGGCCTCGTCCCGCTTGCCCTGCTGCAGATACACGGACGCAAGGCCAGCCATGGCCTGAACGTCTGTGGGATAGACGGCCAGGTAGTCCCTGTAGCCCGCCGCCGCCTCATCCCACCGCTGCGCCGCGTGGTACACCCGCGCGGCGTCGAACAGGGCATCCCGCTTGTTCCTGGCGAACTTTGGGTCGTCGCCGGCCTTCACGGCGAGCTTGAAGTACTTGGCCGCAGAATCGGGCTGGTTCGTGCCGGAGAGGAGGGTGCCGAGATAGATGAAACCCGTCGGCTCGCCGTCGTAGATGGCGTTCGCCTGCCGGAAGCTCGCGATCGCCGAGTCCGGGTGCCCCGCCTGCCACGCCCGCACCCCCTCGTTGAACACCGGCACCCACAGAATGCGCCGCCACGTCGCGATGTCGTCCTTACATTGCGGCGCCAGCGCCGCCGCTTTCGCGAACGCCGAGTCGGAGCCGACGAGATCGCTCTTCAGGGCGTAGTAGCGGGCCAGGTAGTACCATGCCGCGGGGTTCTTCTCCTGGCCGCCGCTCGTCACCGCCTGGGTCAGCACCGCGTCGGCATCGTTCAGGTCCTTCTGCCGCTTGTCCGCGAAGCGCGTCTCGGAGGCGCTCTTCACGTACAGCATTCCCCGGTTCACGAGCACGTGCCCCGGCTTGAGATCGCACTTCGCCTGCTGCCACTGCTGCGCGGCGGTAGGCGCGGCGGCAGAGACCATGGCGCACGCCACGACCGCGCCGACGCTCGGCTTGACAATCATGAACACTCCTTGGATTGGGTGACGAGCTGCTCGGCGTCCCGCTCGGCGATGCGCGCCACCTCCAGCGGCGGCTTCCCCAAGGCCCGCGCCGCCACGAGCACGTCGTCGTACTCGGACTTGAGCCGGATCCCCGCTCCCCCTCTCCCTCCCCCTCCCGCGTCGGGCGGCTCCAACACCTTCACCCGCACGGAGACCTCCGGGGAGAGCTGCACAATCACCTGGCGCCGCGGCAGCGTCGCGCGCTCGGCCACCCAGCGGCGGACCCCGGCCGTCGTGCTGTGGCGAAACAGCGCGGCGGTCACCCGGTCGACCACCTCCTCCGGCGCCACGACCTCCACGCGGAGTCCCTGGCGCCCTTTCTTCATCTGCACTGGCCATGTCTGCACGTCGAGCGCACCGGCCGCCACCAGAGCCTGACGCAGGGGCTCGACGTATTCCGGGCTCATGTCGTCCATGTCACTCGCGAGCTGGACCACGCGCGCCGCCTCCGCCGCTCGCTCGGCGACGATGACGCGCAGGGCGTTGGGGTAGTGCTTCGGATCGCGCTGTCCTGCGCCCCATCCGCTGCCCACCATCCGCCACCTGGACGGGGGCGCCCCAGCCGAGAGGACGCGCAGCAACGCGGCGCCCGTCGGCGTCGTCGCCTCTCCCTCCACCGGCCCGCCGCTCGCGAGCTCCACCCCCTCGAGCAAGATCGCCGTCGCCGGCGCCGGCACGGGCAACTGCCCGTGCGCCGCCTCCACCCACCCATGGCCCACGGCCACCGGCAGGTTGTAGACAGCCTCGACGCCGAGCCGCTCGAAGCCCTCCACCGCGCCAACGATGTCGAGCACCGCATCCACTGCTCCAACCTCGTGGAGATGCACGTCCTCGGGCGGCAGGTTGTGCACACGCCCCTCCGCTTCGCCGATCAACCGGAAGGCGCGCACGGCCCGCTCCTTCACCGCGTCGGACAGGGGCGCGCGCTCGACGAGACCGACCAGCTCTCCGACGTGGCGCCCGTGAGGATGCTCGGGAATGGTGAACTCCACTTGCTTGCAGGTGACACCGCTGCGGACGGCGTCGCGGATCACCACGCCGACTCCCGCAAAGCCGAGCCGTCCGGGTAATGCCTCGAGCCACGCGGGCGGGACGCCCAGGGAGAGGAGCGCGCCCAGGGTCATGTCGCCGGAGATGCCGGCTGCGGGGTCGAGTATGGCGATGCGCATGCGACCGAAGCGCCGGAAAATTAACGGCTTAGCTCCGGTACAGCCACCCGGCGCCGGTATTGAACAGCACCACCTGTTCGCCCGGCTCGATGGCACCGCGCGCCCTGAGCTCCAGGAGCCCCGCGAGGGCCGCTCCACCCTCGGGACAGGCATCGATCCCCTCGAGCGTCTGCAGCTCACGCGCAGCCGCGGAGAGCTGCTCATCACTCACGGCCACCGCGCCGCCACCGCTCTCGCGTAGCGCCCGGAGCATGAGGCGGTCACCCAGCGGGCCGGGGACGCGGAGCCCCGCCGCTATGGTCTCCGGCTCGGGCCACGGCGTGCAGCGCTCAGCGCCCGTCGCGAACGCCTGCACAACGGGGGCGCATCCCGTGGACTGCACGCTATACATGCGTGGCAGCGGCCCGCGCACCCAGCCTGCGGCGGCGAGCTCGGCGAACGCCTTCCACATTCCGATGAGCCCGGTGCCCCCGCCGGTGGGGTACACGATCGCGTCGGGGAGAGTCCAGCCGAGCTGCTCCGCAACCTCGAGGCCCAGGGTCTTTTTGCCTTCGATGCGATAGGGCTCTCGCAGCGTCGAGACGTCGACCGCCCCGGCAACGGCGGCGTAGGCGCGGGCTGCGGTGCCGCAGTCGCCGATGTGCCCGTCCACGAGGACGAGCTCCGCGCCGAAGCTCCGGATTTGAGACAGGATCGCGCGCGGCGTGGTGGTAGGGGCATACACCCGCGCGGCCACGCCCGCGCGGGCCGCGTAGCCGGCCAGGGCGACACCGGCGTTGCCGGCCGTGGGCACCACGAACCGCCGCGCCCCTGCGCCAACGGCGCGCGTCACCGCCGCGGCGAGTCCCCGCGCTTTGAAGGAGCCGGTTGGGTTCGTCCCCTCCTCCTTCACGCAGAGATCGCGGAACCCATGCTTCGCGGCGATGCGCTCGGCCGAAAGCAGGGGCGTGCCGCCTTCGCCGAGGGTCACGGGCCCCTCATCGGCGCAAAGCGGGAGCCACTCACGATACCGCCACATGGTCCAGGGCCGCTCCCGCAGCAGCGACTTCACCTCGAGAGACGGGATGGCGCGATAGCGCACGAGATAGGGCTGGCCGCAGTCGCACACGCTCGGCAGCCCGCCGGCGTCGCGGGTCTTCGCGCAGCCGGAGCATTCGAGAGACCAGGGGAGCTCCACTATTCCCACAACCCTCGGTGAACGTCCATAACCATGTGCAATCGCCGTCGCGGAAGGGAGCCCTCTTTCGCCGCTTCCCGAGCGTCGCTAGCTTCACGCGAGTCTACCACCCCGGAGCTGGACGTCCTGCGAGGATTCCGCCCTCCCTCGCGCGTCACGGCCTTGCATGCCCTTTCGCTCCGTGCTTGGGCGCTCGATCTCTTGATCGCAAGAGACGCGGACACACGACCGGCGCCGGCGGATGGCGTCGCAAGCTACCCGCTGGCCGCGTGGGACCTGTTTCTTCGAGCGGAGCGGTGCGCCTTACCGCTGCGCTCACGGCTCGCCCTCGCATCGCCGCCTTCCCTGCCCGCCGGTCCGGCGCGGGTGCTGGAAGCGCGGGCCACGACGGAACTGCAGCGTGTGCTCTCGATTCAGGATCAATTGCGCGACATCCAGCAGCTCGCAACCGTGTACCATCTCCAACCCATCGTCCTCAAGGGAGGGGTCGCGGCCCTGAGCGGCACCGAGCCGGTGAGCATTGACGATCTGGATGTTCTCGTTGCGAGGGAACAGGCGGGGCTGCTCGGCCGCCTGCTGGACGAGCGCGGCTATCGCTCGCTCGGCGCGGGGGGCCCGGCGCACTTGCCGGCGCGCTTCGCTCCCAATGCGGTGCCGGTAGAGGTGCACATCTCGATACCGGACCTGGATCAGACGCCCGAGCTGTATGCGGGGGTCAGGCCGTTTCGAGGATTCCCGGGGCTCTGGAGGCTCGGTCCGGCCGATCATCTGTGGCATGTGCTCGTGCACAGCGTGGTGACGCACCCCTACCGCCGTGGCTGCCTGCGGGACGTCGTCCTCACGAGCGCCGCCGTGGGGGAGTGCTCCCCCGCGGACCTGCAGAGTGTGGCGTCCCGGATCGCGCGCCATCCCCAAAGAAACCCGCTTGGCGCCATGCTCGCCTTGGCCGAAGCGCTCGGGCGAGGGAAGGCGGTACCGGACCGCTTCAGCGCGGACGCCGCAGCCAACTATCTGCTACGCAGTCGCTTCTCCTGGCTCGGGCGCTCCCGGGCGCTGGTGCCGGCCGGCAACTCGGTGTTCGTCATGTTGGGGAGTCGGTCGGATCGACGGGCGGAGTGGGCGGAGGCCTTGAGTCCACCAAAGACGCCCTCCCCTTTTAGACTCCTCGCCGCCATGGAGCGTCGCTGGCCGCGCCTCGGGAGCGCCAGCCGGCGACTGCTGCGCACCGCGCGGCTCGCGTTACTGCGACCCCTGGTCTGGCACATTGCCGCGCGGTACGCAGCAGTCGCCGGCTGGC
>DATDFP010000012.1:0-3517 GCA_036522535.1 Gemmatimonadales bacterium | reverse complement strand
CAGGAGCGTCCGGCTGCTGATCACTTTCACGCCGGCGTCGGCCAGGCTGTGCACGAACCCAACCGTATCGCGCACGCCGGTGCCGGTCGTGTCCACTTCCACCCAGAAGCGCGCCGCGGCGGGATCGACATGAAGCTCCGAGACGCGCCCGTAGCGCAGCGCCGTCGAACGGGCGAGCGAGTGAGCGAGAACGAACTGATCGCCCGCGCTGCTCACCGCCCGCTGGCGGAAGGCGGCCGCGACCCTCGGGGCCGCCATCGTCATGATCACGCTTGCGATCACCAGCACTATCGCCAGCTCGATTATTGTGAACCCGCGTGCCCGTAACGCCGTCATGTCCGACCGTCGCTCTCCCTCGGCTGCCGTCAAACGCTTTGCAGCCGCCGTGATTCTGTCGTTCCGCGGGATCTGATTCCCCGCCGGCGCGGCAGCATGGCAACTAGTGTACCCTGACGTAACTCGTTGTCGGACGGCGAGAAGCGATTGGTGCGCGGCACGGGGCGCCCGAGCAGTTCCGTGGTCCCTGTGACACAAGTGTGAGCGCGGGTGCGTGCGCTGAATCACAAACGGCGGCGCGGGAGTGCCCGCGCCGAGTGCCGGTCTCCGTGCGTCGAGAGTCGTATGGCGGTTTTCCTGGCGCCTAGCGACTATTCACCGCTGTGCGTCTCTGGCGCCCGGCGACTTTTAACCGCTGCGCGTCTGTAGCGTCTGGCACCTTGCGGCTGGCGTCGGGGCGGGGCTGGGCGGAGTGGCATCGGGGCGTAGCGCAGTCCGGTAGCGCGTCTGGTTTGGGACCAGAAGGTCGCCGGTTCGAATCCGGCCGCCCCGACTCCTCGAAGCAATCGCCGCGTTGACCCTTGACGGCCCTGTTAATGTGAATGGTAGGTAGGTTGCTCGGCCCCGTTGCGCCCGCAAACGGCTCGACGGGGCTGCTCCTTTTGCGGAGTCGGAGGCGCGGTCCCGTGACGCTCCCGTCCGCGCCCTCCACGATCAAACTGCTCATCGCCGACGGCCGGCTGGTCGTGCGCGAGGGACTGAAGCGCATCGTCGCCCAGGCCCCCGGGGTGAAGGTTGTAGGCGAGGCGGCGACCTGGGACGAGGTGCTCGAGCAAGCCCGCGCCACCGAACCGGACGTGCTTCTGCTCGATTTGTTCATCGACGGTTCGACAATCCTCGGGCTCGTCCGCGAGCTCAAGCGCCGCCACCCCCGTTGCCGCACGCTCGTGCTGAACGTGCAAGGGGACGATCCCGCTGCCCTTCGCATCCTCGGAACCGGAGCCGCGGGATACTTGACCAAAGATTATTCACGCCGTCAGTTGATCGAAGCCATCCAGCAGGTCGCGCGCGGCGCGTCCTACGTGAGTCCGTCGCTCGCCAATATGCTGCTCTCCGGCGTCAAGGGTGGCGTGAGTGGCCCCCGGCACAAGGCGCTCTCGGACCGGGAATACCAGGTGTTGTGCAGGTTCGGCTCCGGAATCCCCTTCAAGCAGATTGCCGCCGAGCTCGGGGTGAGCCCGAAAACGGTCAGCACCTACCGGCGCCGGATCCTCGGCAAGCTGAAGGTGAAGAGCAACGCGGACATGATCCGCTATGCGGTCGAACACCACCTCGTTCGCGCCTCGACCGCGGCGCCCCTACGACGTCGGAAAAGTAGGACACGCCGCCTTCCCGGAGTCTGACGGGCCCGTCAGACGACTTCCACACCGATCTGCTGCGATTCGCGTCACCCATCGGCATCGACCGGCCCGCACTTGGTGCGCGATTGCACCGCTGCCGTGCCGCGACGTAGCGCGCGCGCGGCACGGCACCCGGGTTGCCCTCTCTTGTCCCGTCCCGATTCGCCTTCAGTTCACCCGTTGACAAAGGGAGGGGTACTCACATGGCGATTCGACGGAACTCGGGGCTCGGCGCCGCTGTGCTCGCGGCGGTCGCGCTCGCGCTCGCGTGCTCGGAGCGCCCGGATCCAGTCGGCCCGCGGCTGTCGTCCGCTACCGCCTCGTCCGCTACCCAGGCGGCGAGCTACAGCGGCCAGGCGACGGTCGTCCAGGCCACGGTGCTCAATCTTCCATCCGTGACGCTCGTCAATGCCGGCCCGCTGCCACCGTCCGGCGGGGCCGACGAGGCGTCCCTTCTCAACGCCAGTGTGGACGGCCTGCTCACCGCCCACGTGCTCCACGCGACGACCATCGCCCAGGGCAACACCAGCCGGTCCGAGGCGTCGGTGGCGGACCTCACACTGACGGTGGGCGGCAACACGATCTCCGCCGGATTTCTCGAGGCGCGCGCCACGGCGATGTGCACCGACCACGGCGCGACAGCGCAGGGAAGCTCGGACATCGCAGCCCTATCGGTGAACGGGCGGACGATTGACGTCTCTGGCGCGCCCAACCAGACCGTGCCGTTGCCGGGCGGCGGCGGGGTGGTCATCAACGAGCAGACGAGCGCGGGGCCGGGAGACATCACCGTGAGCGCCCTGCACGTCACGGTGCCGGGGGTGGCGGATGTCATCATCTCTTCGGCGCACGCGGACATCAGCTGCCGGCCGGCCCCGCCCCCACCAGGCTGCGCGGGCAGCGACTTCGTCACCGGTGGCGGCTGGATCACCGGCACCCCATCCAAAGCAAAGGGAAACTTCGGCGTCGCGGGCGGCATCAAACAGGGCGCGCTCTGGGGCCATCTGGTCTACATCGATCACGGCTCGAACGGCCCGAGGGTGAGGGGCACGGGTGTGACGGCCTATGTCGTGGTGAACACCACATCGCGGCACATCGAGGGCACGGCCGAGGTGAATGGCCAGCCTGGCTTCACGTACTCCGTGGATCTGGCCGACCACGGCGAGCCCGGAGCGAACGACACGTTTACGATCGGGTTGTCGAACGGCTACGCCGCGTCGGGCCACCTGGACGGCGGCAACATCCAGCTGCACACGCCCACTTGCCAGTAGCCCCGTGACCCCCGCCGGACCCTGTAGCGGTGAAACAGCAACGCGGGGAGCAAGGGAAGCGAAGTGACCATCGGGAACCGTCGTCGCCTCGACTCCGTTTCAATTCCAGAGACTGGAGCTGTGGCGACGACGATGCCTGCGAAGAGCGAGCGGACCCCAACGACACGACGCGCGCGCGGGGCGTGCAAGCATACCACCCGATACGAAACAGACTGGCTGGGTCGGACGTACGTGGGCTGTCCCGTGTGCGGCCGCTGGAAGCCGGTAAAACGGCACGCGCCGCCGCCAGAGACGAAACGGCTGGCGGCGTGAACCTTAGCCCCTTAGCCCCTTAGCCTCTTAGCCTCTTAGCCCCTTAGCCCCTACTCCCCGTACGGTATCCAGATGTTCTTGACCTGAGTTGCCTCCCTCAGGAATTCCCGCCCTTCCCCCTGACCGGCGTCCATCCAATCCCTCGGATGCCACTCGACCCACGTGCGTTTCATGTTCCCAGCCGACGCCCGCTCGACCTCCGTGCCCGCGGCGCGGCTGCCGAAATACCACACCGCGTCCACGTCGTCGTGCTCGGCGAGC
>DATDFP010000011.1:0-2598 GCA_036522535.1 Gemmatimonadales bacterium | reverse complement strand
CGGGCCTCCCGCCACGAGCGCCGGGTCGAGCGGTTCGGCCCGCCGCACCTTGCGGCGCCGGCGCCGGTCGGTCGCGGCGTTCGCGACGATCCGCAGCAGCCAGGGACCAAACGGGCGACGGGAATCGTACTGTTCGAGCTTCACGAGCGCGGAGAGCAGTCCGTCTTGCGCAGCATCATCTGCGTCGTCGGGATCCCCGAGCACGGCGCGAGCGACCCGTCGAGCGACGCCCGCGTAGCGCTCCACCAACAACCCAAATGCCGCGCGGTCTCCCGCGACCGCGCGGGCGACGAGCTCGGCTTCGTCCTGGGGGGATATACGCGCGACCGACGCCGGGGGTTGAGGATCAACCGCCATCGTCCGTCTCCCGCGACCGGCGCCGGTCGAAAGCGTAGAGGCCAAACACGAGCGCGAGCCCGAAGGCCCCCGTCGCCAGCGCGACGCTCGTCACCTTCGGGAAGAGCAAGAGCAGGCTGCCGATCCCGGCGAAGGTGAGCGCCCCTGTCGCCGCGATCGCCCGCCGCAGGCCCCCGGCGACGCGACGCAGCGCCACCACCGCCACCGCGCCCAGCTCGTAGCCCGAGCGCTTGTGCTTGGCGTCTCCCGTGCGGCTCAGCGCCGTCGCGCTGGCACCGACGAGTCGCGGCGGGAGACGCAGCCGTCTGGCCTGCAGCGCGATCTCCCGGCTCGAGCCGAGGTCGCGCCGGAATTGCTCCGCGAGCGCGTCGCACAGGCCGCCGCCCTCGGCCAGCACGTCGAGCTCGTAGTTCGTGAGCAGGCTCGACACGTTCAGATTGCTCGAGCCGACGCGGGCCCACCGCCGGTCGACGAGCATGGTTTTGGCGTGGATCATCGGTCCCCGGTATTCGAAGATCCGCACGCCTGCGCGCAGCAGCTCGCGGTAGCCGATGCGGGTGAAATTGCGCAGCACCGGCAGGTCGCTCGTTCCGGGGACGAGCAGGCGCACGTCCACGCCGCTCTTGGCGGCGTCGAGCAGGCTCGCGTACAGCGGGGCAGGGGCGATGAGATACGCGTCCGTGATCCACAGTCGCTCCGCCGCGCTCGCGGCGAGGAGCTGAACGGCGCGGTAGATGCGTGCCCGCCGCGGCTGGCCCTCGACGACGCGAATGGTGCAGTCGCCGCACGGCTCGGGGGGAGGATCCGCGGCGAATTCGTCGCGTGGGAGGGGGTCGCCCGCCGCCCGCCAGATCCGGCCGAACGCCGCGTCAAGCGCCGCCGCAGCGGGGCCGTCCACCAGCACCATGGTGTCCCGCCACGGCAGCCGGCGGCGTTGGGGATTGCCGGCCCACTCGTCGCCGATGCACAGCCCACCGAGCATGGCCCGCGTGCCGTCCGCCACCAGCAGCTTGCGGTGGTCGCGGGAGACCGCGTCGAACGGCCCCGAGGAGAGAATGGGGTGAAACGCGCGCACTTCGGCGCCGGTCTGGGCGAGCTGGCGCCAGTAGCGACGCGACGTGCGCAGCGAACCGAAGGCATCGTACAGCACCCGCACGCGCACACCCGCCCGTGCCCGATCGGCGAGCGCGGCGGCGAAGCGGCGGCCGGTGGCGTCGTCCCGGATGATGTAGTTCTCGAGATGGACCCACGCCCGCGCTGCCCTGATGAGGTCGAGCATCGCCTCGAGGGCCAGCGGGCTGTCGGGATGGTGCTCGAGCCGGTTGCCGCCGATGGGCCGTGCCCCCGCGGCGCGGTCGATGGCGAGGGCGAACTCGTCTCGAGCGGCGCGGTCGCCGCTCTCGGGCAAGCGGGACGCCGGGAGACTCACCCGACCGGGGCTCCTATGGGCGACGCGCCGAGGCCGAGCGCGCCCTCGACCGGCGCGAGCGCCCGGATTACGAAGGCGATGTGCTCGTCGAGCGGCATGCCCAGCTCGTCAGCCCCCTGGCGCACCTCGTCCCGGTTCACGCCGCGGGCGAACGCCTTGTCCTTGAGCTTCTTCTTCACCGACGAGACCTCCAGGTCGGCGAAGCTCCTCGAGGGCCGCACCAGGGCGCACGCCACGAGGAAGCCGCACAGCTCGTCCACGGCGAAGAGGGCCTTGGCCAGTGGCGTGTCGCGCGGCACGCCCGAGTAGGTCGCGTGGCCGAGGATCGCGCGGCACATGGGCTCGGGCAGTCCCTTTTCGCGCAGCAGTCGGACGCCCCACGCGGGGTGGCCTTCCGTAGGCGAGTGCTCAAGGTTCGGGTACCGCTCGTAGTCGAAGTCGTGGAGCAGGCCCACGATCCCCCACTCGCCGGGGTCGCCGCCGTACTTGACGGCGTACGCCTGCATCGCGGCCTCGACCGCCAGCATGTGCTGGCGGAGGCTCGGGGATTGCGTGTGCTCCTGCATCAGCTGCAAGGCCTCGGCTCTAGTCATCGGTTTCCTTTTCCCCGAGCTTGCGCCCGGCCCTAACCCCGGGCTTGCGCCCGGTCCTGACCCGGGCTTGCGCCCGGCCCTAACCCCGGGCTTGCGCCCGGCCCTAACCCCGGGCTTGCGCCCGGCCCTGACCCGGGCTTGCGCCCGGCCCTAACCCCGGGCTTGCGCCCGGCCCTGACCTGGGCTTGCGCCCGGCCCTAACCCCGGGCTTGCGCCCGG
>DATDFP010000010.1:0-5752 GCA_036522535.1 Gemmatimonadales bacterium | reverse complement strand
CTTCTCCCACTCGAAGCTGTAGTACCCGCGGTAACCGGTCTTTGCGAGAGCCTCGATCTGCCGCCGCACCGGCACCTCGCCCGTGCCCGTGAGCACGTAACGCCGGTCGCGCCCGTCGGGGCCCGCGGGAACCGAGTCCTTGAGGTGTGTGTGCCGGACGTAGCTGCCGAGCTGCCGCACCGTGTCTTCCGGCGCCTCCTTCCCCGATACGAACGTGTGGTGCGCGTCCCAGAGCAGCGCCACGGCCGGAGATTCCGCCTGCCGGAGGATCTCGAGCAGCGTGGGCGAATCGGTGAAGTCGCCGTGGGACTCGATCAGGACCGTGACGCCCTTCGGCCGCGCGTAGTCGCCCAGCTCGCGCAGTCCCTGCGCGATGTGCGCGAGCATCGCCGGCCGCGGCACGCCGTCCACGTACTTGTTTCCGAATACGCGCACGTACGGCGCGCTCAGCGCCTGGGCGAGGTCGATGAAGCGGCGCGCCTCGTCGAGCTGGGCGGCGCGCTTGGCGGCGTCCATCTCGTGCATGTTGGCCGAGCTGCCGAGGCACGGGACCCGCAAGCCGTGCTCGGCGAGCTGCCGCTTCGCCTCGCCGAGGCGCTCCGCGGCGAATTCGGGGGCCTGCGTGAGATCCATCGTCGCCTGGAGCCCGCGCAGCTCGACGGCGGCGTACCCGTGCGCGGCGGCAAAGTCGAGCACGCGGCGCCACGGCCACTGCGGGCAGCCCAGGGTCGAAAAGCCGAGCGGAAGCCGTCCCTTGGATTTCCCGGCGGCGAGTGGATGCCGGAGGTATCCGGCGGCGAGGACCGCAGCCGAGGCTCGGACGAATTCGCGACGCGTGGTCATAGGCGGCCGGTTGCGCTACTTCCGCACCACGAACATGGCCGCCGAGTGCCGGGGCAAGGCTGCGGTGAGCGTGTCCGTGACCACGCTGTCCGTGTGCGTCCACAAGTTGCGTGCTCCGTGCCGCCCGCCGGAAAGGCCCAGCTCCCTCATCGTCACGCCCAGCTTTGCGGCGGTGGTGGTGTCGCGGTTCAGGAGCACGACCGCGACATCCCCGGACGACATCCGTTTCGTCCACACCTCGAGCTCGCCGTCGTCGCGGATCTTGTGCCCTTGCATGCCGCCCCAGTCCTGGTCCACGGCGATCACGTCCTTGTTCATCAGGATGCGCTTGGTCGAATCGCTCATCGACCGCAGGTCATTGCCCGCGATCAAGGGCGCGTTGAGCAGGGCCCAAAGGCTGAAATGCGCGATGTACTCGTCTTCGGTCATGCGTCCGTTCCCGACCTCCAGCATGTCGGGGTCGTTCCAGCCGTTCGGCCCGGAGTACTTCTCGAGCCCGACCTGCTGGTCGAGAATCTTCAGGACCGAGCTCCAACGGTCGCTGATGTCGCCGGTGGTGCGCCAGAGGTGGCCGCCCACCGACCGCCCCCACTCCCACGGCCGGTTCTGGCCCCACTCGCACAGGCTGTAGACGATGGACCGGCGCGTCGCCCTGAGCGCGTCGCCCATCGCCTTGTAGCGCTCGATCGCCGGCCGGTTCTGGTTGTTGCAATTGTCGTACTTGAGGTAGTCGATCCCCCACTCGGCGAACTTGCGCGCGTCGGCGGCCTCGTGGTCCAGGCTCGCCGGACGCTTCTGGCACGTGCCCCAGCCGGCCGACGAATAGATGCCGATCTTCAGGCCCTTGGAATGCACGTAGTCGGCGAGGGCCTTCATGCCGCTGGGGAAGCGCGCCGAGTCCGTCGCGAGGTCGCCGCGCGCGTCGCGCGCCGGCGCCTCCCAGCAGTCGTCGATGTTGACGTACCTGTAGCCGGCGTCGCGCATGCCGGACGCAACCATCGCGTCCGCGGTCTCGCGAATGAGTTGCTCGCTGATATCACAGTGGAACCGGTTCCAGCTGTTCCACCCCATCGGGGGCGCCGGCGCGAGGTCTTCCGGTGCCGGGCCGGGGGCGGCGAATGGGCCGGGACCGGGGCCCTGCGCCGCGACGGCGCGCGCGGTAATGAGTGCCGCGGCGATTGCCAGGGAAAGGGCGCGATATCCAGGCATGACGTGTCTCCGGGTGAGGATCGTGCGCGTGCAGAGTATCTCCGAGCTCGCGTGCACCGTATCTCCGAGCTCGAGTGCACCGTATCTCCGAGCTCGCGTGCAGAGTATCTCCGAGCTCGAGTGCAGAGTGACTCCGAGTTGTAGAGGAACGAGCGCTTCGGGGTGTCTTATGAGGGACTGAAGTCCCCCCTCGGCGGTGGTGCGTCCTGAAGGACGCATTGCACCGGGTGCGAGCGGGAAACCAGCGTCCTTTAGGACGCCTCCCGGCCGAGTTGGGACTTTAGTCCCTGATAACCAACATCGTAACGCCCGGTTGCCGTTCGACTCACGCACTTCGGCGCGCTCCTAGTGCAGCCACAGCAGCGGCTGGCGGATCGGGTAGTTGCGCACGACCTCGTCCGCCGTGGGATCGGGCTCGAGCGTCTTCCAGAGCGCCACGTAGCGTGGCTCCTGGAGGGCCAGGCCGCCGAACAGCAGCGCGGGGTGACGGACCGGCCACAGGTCGTAGTACATCACGTCCGGCGGCTTCGGCCAGGTGCTCTTGTCCTTGATGAACGGGTACATGAACTCGAGCGCCTTCCGCATCCCGCGCCCATCCGCCGTCGTGTAGCGCCACAGGTCCTGCGCCGGCGTGGAGAGAATCTGGGCGAGCGTCGCCATCACGTCGAGCTGGAAGAGGGAGTAGCCGTACGGCTTCGTGCGCGCGAGCTCTCGCGGGAAGCTGCCGTCCGCCGCCATCTGGCGGGGCACGAGCGTCTCCCGAAAGAACCGCCGCATCGCCTCGAGCGTCGCCTCGTCGCCCACGAGATGCGCGAACTCGGCCACCTGCAACGCCCACGCCGCGGCGTGGTTGTTGCCGCTGTTCCGCTCGTCGATCCCGTACTGGTGGGTTGTGAGCCACTCGAGGTAGCTCTTGAACCACCGCTTGATGCCGGCCAGGGTCTCGCCTCTCAGATAACCCGTTCCCTCCAGCACGTACACCGCTCGGGCGACCTCCACGAGATGAATGGTGTCGATGATGCCGGTGCCGCGCCCAGTCGCCCGCCCCTTGATCGCCTGGCCGTACATGAGATTCGGGTTCATGCGTGTTGCCTCGTCCACGAACCACGCCTCGAGGTGCAGCGTGGCGTGGCGCGCGTAGCGCTCGTCGCTCGTGATCCCGTACGCGGCAACCAGAGCGGGAACGATCTGACTGAGGCGGCGCATCGCGTTCCGGTGCGCGACGAAGTTGTCCGGGTTGGTCTCGCCGTCGCGCCGGACGTAGGGACCGCTCGGGTCGCGCGGATCGGGCCACCAGTAGTCGCCTTCCGAGTAGTAGTCGTGCCGCCCGCCGGCGCTGCGCGGCGCGGGGAACGCGGTGATGGTGACTGGTGCCTCGCGCAGGTACTTCTCCGCGGCAGAGAGGACGCGGTCGCGCTCGAGACGCACCAGCTCGCCCCGCTCGAGCTGCGCCGCGGCCGGCCCGGCCCCGATGCAGAGCGCCGCCACGTGCACGGCCTCCGCCCATCGCCGGCTCAAGGCTGGACCGAGAATTTGTAGACGCTCCGCGAGCGGTATTCCTCTCCGGGACGCAAGGTAGTCGACGGGAAGGCGGCCTTGTTCGGTGAGTCCGGGAAGTGTTGCGTCTCCATCGCGAAGCCGTAGCGGTGCCGGTAGACGACCCCTTTCTTCCCCCGCAGCGTCCCGTCCAGAAAGTTGCCGGAGTAGAACTGGAGCCCCGGCTCGGTCGTGTAAATCTCCATCACCCGCCCGCTCGTGGGCTCAGAGACCCGCGCGGCGAGCGTCACGTCGCCGCCCTCGCCGGCCGTGCCGCCCGTGCCGCCCGTGCCGTCTTTGCCGCCCTTATTCAGCACGAAGTTGTGGTCGTATCCCCGCCCGTAGCGAAGCTGCTCGTCATCCTGGTCGATGCGGGCGCCGATCGTCGTCGGCGTGCGGAAGTCGAACGGCGTGCCCGACACGCCGCGGATCTCGCCTGTCGGGATCAACGTCGAGTCCACCGGGGTGAAGTGGTCGGCATTCAGGGTGATCACGTGGCGCAGGATGTCCCCCGAGCCGTCGCCCGCCAGGTTGAAGTAGCTGTGTTGGGTGAGGTTGACCGGCGTAGCCCGGTCGGTGGTGGCATGGTAGTCGAAGATCAGCTCGTTCCCGTCCGTCAGGGTGTACGTGACCGTGGCCCGGAGCGTGCCGGGGTAGCCTTCTTCGCCGTCCGGACTCGTGTAGCGAAAGACCAGGCCGACGGTGTCGCGGCGCTCGAACGGCGCGACGTCCCAGACCACCTTGTCGAAACCCTTCACGCCGCCGTGCAGGTGATTGGGGCCGTTGTTCGTGGCCAGCTTGTAGGTCCGGCCATCGAGGGTGAACCGGCCTCGGGCGATGCGGTTGCCGTAGCGGCCGATGATGGCGCCGAAGTAGGGGGACGCCCGCTGGTATTGCTCCACGGAGTCGTAGCCCAGAACCACGTCGTCGAACCGCCCATTGCGATCGGGAACCTTGAGCGAGACGATGATGCCGCCATAATTGAGGGCGCGGACCTCCATCCCGTGGGTGTTCTTGAGCGTGTACACGCTCAGCGCCTCCCCTCGGTCGGTGATGCCGAACGGCTCCCGTTTCACGGAGGCGGCCGGGCGTCGAGCCCCCCCGCCGCCGGCGCAGGCGGTGCTCGCGGCCAGCATCACGAACCAGCCGGACAATTTCATCCGTTGCATGTCCTCCCAGGAAACTGACACGCGCCGGGCGGGCCCGCCACTCGGGTATCCGTCGGGCTTTCGGCGTGATATTTTTGCGGCCTTTCGATTCCGCGCATCGACCACCATCGGAGGCGTGTATGACGCCCGAGCCGCCCGATCGGCACCTCGACCCATCTCAGCACCCCGGACTCGGGGCCCGCATCGCCCGAGCAGGAGTTCTCCTCCTGGCGCTCGTAGCGGCCGGCCTCGTCTCGGCGCGGGCCCAGGAGAGCGTGCGCGGACGCGTCGTCAGTGCGAGCGACGGATCTCCCGTGCCCGCCGTGACGGTGGTTGTGGGCGGCACGAACCAGCGCGCGCTGACCGACGACAGCGGCCGGTACAGTCTCACCCTGCCGGCGGGCGCCCGCACGCTGGTGTTCCGCTCCATCGGGTACCGCACGCTGGAAGTCGCCATTGAAGGACGGCCCGTGGTCGACGTGTCGCTCGAGCCGGCGGCCCTGACGCTGCAGGAGGTGGTGGTAGTGGGCTACACCAGCCAGCAGCGCCGGGACGTCTCGGACGCGACCGCCGGCGTCAGCGGCGACCAGATCCGGGGCGAGCAGGTGGCGACGCTCGAGGAGGCGCTGCGCGGGCGTGTCCCCGGCGTCCAGATATCCGCCTCCGGCGAGCCGGGCAGACCCGCGCAGATCATCGTCCGCGGCCAGAATTTTCTCGGCAACCCGGCGCCGCTCTACGTCGTGGACGGGATGTACCTGGGGCAGAACCCTAACCTCGATCCCGAAGACATCGAGTCCATCGAGGTGCTGAAGGATGCGTCGGCAGCGGCGCAGTACGGCGCGCAGGCGGCCAACGGCGTCGTCGTCATCCGGACGCGGCGCGGGCGGGGCGACACCCGCGTCGAGCTGCGATCCTATTACGGGTTCCAGAAGATTCCCAAGCGGGTCCCGATGATGAACACCACGGAGTGGGCGGCGCTCGCCAGCCAGGCGTACCAGAACGCAGGCCTGGCGGTG
>DATDFP010000009.1:0-3733 GCA_036522535.1 Gemmatimonadales bacterium | reverse complement strand
CTCCACGCGCGCGGGCGCGAGGCGCGCGACGTCACTCCGGACGAGCGGGTCCCGGGCCCGGAACAGGTCCTCGTAGGCGATGAGGAACGTGCTGGCGTAAAAAGCGAGGGCGAGCAGCACGGCCGCGGCGAGCGCCAGGGCCAGCCGCCCGGCGGTCAGGCGAGCCGGTCTCCGATCGGGCATGGGAGATCTCCTCGACTGTCGGTCGCAGTCAGGGTGCCAACGAAGAATCCGTATCGACCACCGGAGCCACCTCGCTCCGGACACGCGCACAGTTTAGGCATATTAGGGCCCTGTCACCACCCTTCTCGCTCCTGGTGCATGGCGTCGATGATGAGACTCGATCGAGTTGAGGGTGTCCCATGGCCCTGAGCCCACTGGCGCGCCTGCGCGCGCTCTGTCTTTCCCTGCCTGAGGCACATGAGGTCGTGGCGTGGGGCGAGCCCACTTTTCGCGTCCGCAACAAGTTGTTCGCGATGTACGCGAGCCCGGACACCCATCACGGGAACGGCCGTCCGGCGGTGTGGTGCAAGGCCGCGCCCGGCAACCAGGCCCTGATGATCGACGCGGCCCCGAAGCGGTTCTTCGTGCCCCCCTATGTCGGGCCGAGCGGCTGGATCGGCGTGTGGCTGGACGGGAAGGTGCACTGGCTGGAGCTCGCCGAGCTGTTACGGGATGGCTACCGGCTTGTCGCTCCGAAACGACTCGTCGCATTGCTGGCCCGTAGCAAGACGTGAGGGCCGGAGGAGCATGCACGACGCCCATGAGTTCCTGAAGTCCCTCACGATCGTCCTCGGCGTGGCGGCGGTGACGACGGTGGTGTTCCAGCGCCTGCGTCAGCCGGTCGTGCTGGGCTACATCATCGCCGGGCTGATCGTCGGGCCCCACGTGCCGATCCCCCTCGTGGCCGACCCGGTCGTCGTGCGGACGCTCTCGGAGCTGGGCGTCATCCTGCTGATGTTCTCGCTCGGGCTCGAGTTCAGTCTCCGCAGGCTCGCGGAAGTCGGGCCGACGGCGGGGCTCACCGCCCTGCTCGAGACCAGCTTCATGATCTGGCTGGGATTCACGATCGGCCGCTTCCTCGGGTGGACGGGCCTCGAGAGCCTGTTCGCGGGCGCCGTCATCGCGATTTCGAGCACAACGATCATCGCGCAGGCCTTCGAGGAGCGGGGGGTCACGGGGAAGCTGCGCGACCTCGTCCTCGCCATCCTGATCGCAGAAGACCTGATCGCCGTCTTACTGATCGCCATCCTCACAGGCGTCGCGTCGGGGAGCGGCCTCGCCCCCGGACCGCTGGCGGCGACGGTCGCTCGACTGGCGGGGTTCCTCGTCGCCCTGATCACCGTCGGCCTTCTTCTCGTGCCCCGGGCGATGCGTGCCCTCAGCCGGCTCAACCGCCGCCAGACGACGCTCGTCGCGAGCATCGGCATCTGCTTCGCCGTCGCGCTCCTCGCGCAAGTCTTCGGCTACTCTGTCGCGCTCGGAGCCTTCCTGGCCGGGTCGCTGATTGCCGAATCGGGCGAGCAGAAGCAGGTCGCGCATCTCGTCGAACCGGTCCGGGACGTGTTCGCAGCCGTGTTCTTCGTGTCGGTCGGCATGCTGATCGATCCGGGGCTGGTGGCCCGCCACTGGCTGGGCGCGGTGGCCCTGACCGGGGCCGTCGTCCTTGGCAAGGTGACGGGCGTTTCGTTGGGCGCCTTCCTGACCGGCACGGGGCTGCGTACCTCGATCCAGGCCGGGCTCAGCCTCGCCCAGATCGGCGAGTTCTCGTTCATCATTGCCGGTCTGGGGCTGGCCCTGCACGCCACGCGCGACTTCCTCTACCCCGTGGCCGTCACGGTCTCAGCTGTCACCACCCTGCTCACGCCCTGGATGATTCGCGGCTCGGATTCGATCGTCGCTTGGGTGGACCGCAAGCTCCCGAGACCGCTTCAGACCTTTGCGGCGCTCTACAGTAGCTGGCTGGAGGAGCTGCGCGCGCGCCGGTCCGCGGACACGGCGCTGGCGCGCGTCCGGCCACTCCTCCGCTTGCTGGTCGTCGATGCGGCGCTGATTGCGAGCATCGTGGTCGCGACATCGGCCTCGATTCGGAAGATCGTGGCCTTCGCGCAAAGTAACCTCGGCATGTCCGAGCTCGGCGCGCGATTGGTCGTCATCGGGACGGCGCTCGCCCTGTCCGCGCCGTTTTGCCTCGGCGTGGTCCGCGTGAGCCAGAAGCTTGGCGTAACCCTGGCGCGGCTCGCCCTTCCGACGGAACAGCGCAAGCGAGTCGACTTCGCCGCCGCGCCCCGTCGGATGCTCGTCGTCACCTTCCAACTCGCCGCCGTGCTGCTCGTCGGCACACCGCTGCTGGCGCTCACCCAGCCGTTTCTGCCGGGAGTGCCCGCGGCCGCGCTGCTCGGGCTCTTGGTGGCAGTGCTCGGCGTCGCGTTCTGGCGAAGCGCCACGAACCTCCAGGGACACGTTCGCGCGGGCGCTCAGGTGATCCTCGAAGCCCTCACCGCTCAGGCCCGCCCGCGGGCGGCGTCCACGGAGAGCGATACGCTTGAACACCTCCAGCAACTGCTGCCGGGCCTGGGCGCGCTTGCAGCCGCGCGGCTCGACCCCGGTAGCGCGGCCGTCGGAAAGACGCTCGCGCACCTGAACCTCCGGGGGCGCACGGGCGCTACGGTCCTGGCGGTGACGCGTGCCGAGGGCGGGGTGATCATTCCGACAGCCGACGAAGTCCTGCGAGCGGGCGACGTCCTGGCCCTTGCAGGAAGTCGTGATGCGATCGAGGCGGCGAAGGGGGTCTTCTCGGCACCGCCATAGGGAACTAAAGTCCCACCTCGGCGCCCTCATGTTTCTCCTTTCCCTCGCTCCGCTCCTTGCGCTCGCCGCCCAGCTGCCCGCCGACAGCGGCGCGGCGCTGTACCGATCGTGGTGCCTGAAGTGTCACGGTGCGGACGGGCGAGGGACGCCGGCCACGACGGCCCGGCTGGAAGTCCCGCCCGCCGACCTCGCGGACTGCAAGGGGAGCACCGCCGAACCCGACGAACGGTGGATCGGCATCGTGACGAAGGGCGCGGCGGCATTCGGGCTCTCGCTCGACATGCCGGCGTTCGGCGAGGCCGGCACGCCGGAGCAGATCCGCGCCGTGATCCGCTATGTCCGCTCGCTGTGCCGCGAGCGTGGCTGGCCCCCCGGCGAGCTGAACTTCGCGCGCGCCTTCCTCGTCGAAAAGGCGTATCCTGAAGACGAATGGGTCGTCACTGAGCGAGGAGCAGGTCAGGAGCTGATCTACGAGCGGCGTCTCGGAAAGCGCCTGCAGCTCGAGGGTGCGGCGCGGACCACGTTCGACTCGCTGGATCGGCCTTTCGACGGGGTGACGGCGGCGGCGAAGTACAATGTGTGGCACAGCTCCGAGCGGCGCGCGCTCGTGAGCCTCGGCCTCGAGGCGACGCCACCGCTCGGCCGGCAGGACGTGTGGGAGGTCGAGCCGTTCCTGGCCTTCGGCGCCAATCCCAAGCGGGCCCTGTTCGTCCAAGGCGAAGGCGTCGGGACGTGGGAAGCGGCCGAGGGGATCACGGCATTCTCATATCGCCTGGGTCTGGGTCGAGCAGTCGGGAGGGTGGTGCCGATGCTCGAGGCGGGCTGGACCGTCCCGAAAGAGGGCGAGCGCACACTATCGCTCTACCCGCAGGCGTGGGTCCAGCTCTCCCGGCTCGGCCACGTCGCGGCGTCGCTCGGCGCC
>DATDFP010000008.1:0-3076 GCA_036522535.1 Gemmatimonadales bacterium | reverse complement strand
TTTCACGGTCGGTGACCTCGCCCAGGCGGTGACCCACCTCGAGGCGGCGCGACGGGCGGCGCCCGACGACCCCGGGATCGTCCAGGCTCTGGCGGCGGTTCGCGGCGGCGCCCCGGCCGCCGCTGCAACAAGCGAGGAGATGGCCCCCGTGGCCCCGGTGCCCCCCGTGGGCTCGGCACCCACGGCGGCCCCCGTTCCCCCGGCTGCGGCGCCGCTCGAGGAGGCGCGTGTTTTCGCGGGCCTCGAGGGAGCAGAGGAGGGCCTGCTGCTCCTCGACCCATCGGGCCGCGTCCTGGGGGGCGGCCTCAAGGATCCCCAGGGCCGGGATGTGACCGACGCGGTGGCCGCGTATCTCGCCGGCGTGTCGCAGGAAGCCGCGCGCACGGCGAAGCTGCTCGACTTCGGCGCATGGACGGGGCTCGCCGCCGAGGGGACGGTCGGGCACGTCCATCTGACCCCACCAACCGGAAACGCCCTGCTCCTGGTGGTACGAGACCGCTCGGTGCCGATGGGCCGGCTCGCGATTCTCGCCCAGCGGGCCGCGGTCGCGGCGCGCCACTGGTTGGAGCGGCAGTGACTATCGCGCCGGCGGAAGGGGGCTTCGCCCGCGCTCTCGACCTCGTGACGCGCGTCCGCGGTGTACGCGGCGCCATGCTCGTCTCGGGCGACGACGGGCTCGTGGTCGCGGAGCAGCTGATGGAGGGGATCAAGGGTCCCGCAGTCGCGGCGCTGGCGGCGAGCGTCGCCCGGCGACTGGGACGCGCCATGGAGACGGCCGGCGTCGGCGTGACCCTGTTCTGGCACCTGCAGGGCGAACGCGGCGCGCTGCTCGTGGTCCCCGCGCCGTCCGGGCTCCTGGTCGTCGCGGTTGCCGAGCCCGAGGTGAACGTCGGGCTCGTGCGCCTGGAGCTGCTGCGGGCGGCAGAGGGGGTGGGGTGACGACGCGCGCGGTCGAGCCCTGGACCCTGGAGCCCCTGGCCGGGTTCGTCCAGGAGGCGGGCGCGCGCCTCGTGCTCGTGATGACCTCGGCGGGTCAGGTGCTGGCCCAGCATGGCTTCTCCCGCGCCATGGACGTGATGTCGGCGGCCGCGCTCGGCGCCGCGATCATGGCGTCGACTGCCGAGATCGCCCGGCAGCTCGACCAGCCGCCGTTCGCGGCGCTCAATCATCAGGGCGAGCGGCACGGCATCTTCCTCGCCGACGTCCCGACGAACCGCGGGAAGCTCGTCGTGCTCGTCGTCTACGACCTCGATGTTTCGTCGCTCGGGCTGGTGCAGTTATTCTTTGCACAGTTGGCGGCCGACCTGCGGGCGGCCAGTCCCAAGCCGGAGGTGCCGAAGCAGGTGCTGGCGGCGGACTTCGAGCGTGACTTGGGCAACAGCCTGAACGCGCTGTTTGGGAGGTAGAGGCCCCTTGTCCCTGGTCAACTTCACCGCGCGCGAGATCGCCTGCAAGATCGTCTACTACGGGCCCGGCCGCTCAGGGAAGACGACCAATCTGCACTATGTCTACGACCGCGTCCCCGATTCGCGGCGGGGGCAAATGGTGTCGCTCGCAACCCAAACCGACCGCACCCTCTTCTTCGACTTCCTGCCCATCGACCTGGGCCAGATCTCCGGCTTCTCGACCCGCTTCCAGCTCTACACTGTCCCGGGCCAGGTCTACTACAACGCGACGCGGCGCCTGGTCCTGCAGGGAGCCGATGGCGTCGTGTTCGTGGCAGACAGCCAGGCGCAGCAGCTCGACGAGAACCTGGAGAGCCTGCAGAACCTGCAGAGCAACCTGCTCGAGCACGGCGTGGACATCCGCAACCTGCCGCTGGTCATGCAGTACAACAAGCAGGACCTGCCCCGGGAGCTCATTCTCGCGCCGACGGACCTGGACGACGCGCTGAACTTCCGCGGCGTGCCGAGCTTCGGCGCCGACGCATTGCACGGCGCGGGGGTGTTCGAGACGCTGAAGGGGATCTCCGAGCTCGTGCTCAAGAAGCTCGCCGCGGGGAGCCCCGCGTGACCAGCGTCCTCAACCCCAGGTACACCTTCGAAACCTTCGTCGTGGGCGCGGCAAACCGGCTGGCGGTCACGGCGGGCCGCTCGGTTGCGGAGAACCCCGGCGCGGCCTACAACCCGCTGTTCATCTACAGCGGCCCCGGGCTCGGTAAGACACACCTCCTCATGGGCGTGGGGCACATCGCGAAGCAGCTCGCGCCCGGCCTCAACATCGAGTATCTGACCCTGGACGAATGGGTCGAAGCGTTCCACGCCGCCGTCGCCGCGGGGCAGGGGGACGCCTTCCGCCGCCGCTTCCAGAACGTGGACGTGCTGCTGGTGGACGACGTCCAGTTCCTGAGCAACCGAAAGGAGATGCAGTCGGAGCTGCTGCGCCTTACCGAAGCGCTCCAGGTGGCGGGCCGCCAGATCGTGCTCACCAGCGACCGGCCCCCGGTGGAGATCGGGGACCTGGATGCGCGGCTCATCTCGCGGCTCTCAGGCGGGCTGGTAGTGGACATCGGCGCTCCCGACTACGAGACCCGCGTCGCCATCCTGCGGCGCAAGGCCGACGAGCGCGGGGCGAGTTTCCAGCCGGGCGTGCTCGAGGCGGTCGCGGGCGCACCGTTGACCAACGTGCGGGAGCTGATGGGAGCGGTGAACCGGCTCATGGCCCATCAAGCCGTGAGCGACACCGCGATCGATGGCGAGACGGCGAAGCGGCTGCTCGGGATCGGCTCCCCGGCCCCTCCCCCCGCCGCGACGGCCGGGGGGACGTCGGGCGTGGCCAAGAGGGGAGGCGCGAGTCCGCCTTCCCCGCCGGCGGTGGACGAGTTCGGGGCGTTTCTCGCCGATGTCACGGTCACAGTGGGGCGGGCGGTCGAGGCGTGGCGGGCACGCGTGGGCGAGGAGATCCTGCGCTGGGAAGGCGAGGGCTACCGCACCGAGCGGCTCGGGGCCTTGCTCGACCAGAACGCCCCGGCGGCCGTCGACGAGGCGATCGCCGCGTTCGTCCGGGACGTGGAACGGCTGAAGGCGCTCGAGGTCGAGGTCGCTCAGCTCGACCCGGCGGTGGCGGGGCTGAGTGT
>DATDFP010000007.1:0-2199 GCA_036522535.1 Gemmatimonadales bacterium | reverse complement strand
GTCGGCGGCCGGCGCCTCACGCCGCCCGTGCCGTTCGACACGGCCAAAGCGCTGCGCAGGGTGTCTATGAGCCCCGGGCTTGCGCGCGGGGTCAGGGTGCCCGGGGTCAGGAGCACAACTAACCCCGGGCGCAAGCCCGGGGTTGGGAGCGGGCCTTTTGCTGACGACCCGCCGCCCGGGCCCGCCCCGCCCGGCGGTGTGGTCACCCCACCGGCGGACACCTTCCCGCACGACCGTCACAAGTCCCTCTCCTGCATCACCTGTCATGTGTCTACCAGGGAGCACGGCCGGCTGACGTTCCAGCCGCCCCGCGGCTGCCAGATCTGCCACCACCAGGCGCCGCGGGCGAGCGATTGCGCGGCGTGCCATCGGCCGGCGGAGCTTGTCGCCCCGGAGTCCGTGACGGTGCGGGTCGTCGTGGCGGGGCGTCCGGAGCGCCGGCATCTCGCCCGCTTCGGCCACACGACTCACCAGGAGGTCAGGTGCGTCGCGTGCCACACGACGCCCGTCACGCTCGATCCCGAGCCGAAGGCCGCGACCTGCGTGGCGTGCCACGAGGATCACCACGCCGCCGCGAAGCAGTGCGCCGCCTGTCACACGGGGGATGATGCCGAGCGCCGGGCTGCGCACGCACCGCCGGTCGAGGCTCATGTCGCGTGCGATGCCTGCCACGCCACCGCCACCGTGGCGCGGCTGGTGCCGGACAGGCCGCTGTGCCTCAGCTGTCACGTGAAGCAGCGCGACCACTACGCGGACCGCGAGTGCACGGGGTGCCACTTCCAGTCGTCGCCCGAGACCTTCCGGAATCGCCTCCGGAAGGCTGCCGCTGGCCGGTGACCGGCTCCGGCGGCCGGACCCGCACCCTCACCGCGGTCGCCCTCGCGGCGCTGCCCGGGGTCGCCCCCGCTCAGGGCTATCGGCTGCGGCTCGACACCCGTGTCCAGGCCGTCGCCTATCGCGGTGTCGCGCTCGACAGCATCGCGGCGAGCGATGCGGTCACGGGCCCGGGCGGCGGGCCCGTCACGCCGGACGGATTCGCCGTCATCTGCCTGAGCGCGAGCGGCTATTGCACGTATTTCCGGCCCGGACCGGTCGTCCACGCGGCTCCCGTCACGACGACCGCGGACATCACGGTGTGGGGCCTCGGCCTTCCCGGGGTGAGCGTGCACGCAACCGGCCGCGTGTCGGGGAACCTGAGCAGTGTCGATAACTGGCCGGGCACGGATTCCCATGTGCAGCTTCTCGAGGGCTACGCGCAGTACGCGGGCGAGCGGTTGACCGGTCAGCTGGGGCGCCAGAGCGTCGCGACGCGGTTCGGCTTCACCGGATTCGACGGCGCGCGGCTGACCGTGCGCGACCCGCAGCGGGGGCTCGAGGTGACGGCGTACGGCGGCTGGGGTCTCGCGCGCGGCGTGGCGCTTCCCGTAACAAGTCCGGCCCTGAACCCGCTCGACGACTTTCAGCCGCGGAAGCGAGAGCTCGTCGCCGGCGCCGGCGCTGGGTGGATCACGTCACGCGTCGACGTCCGGGCGAACTACCTGCGCGAGGTGGATCCCACGGTCGATTACTTCGTCTCGGAGCGTGCCGGGGTGGACGTCGCGATCCGGCCGCATGCCGGATGGAGCCTCGCGGGCGGGGCCGATTACGACATCGCCGCGGGCTGGTGGGGAAGCGCGGAAGCGACGGCCAGCTACCTCCCAGCCGGCGGCCGTCTCGCGGCCACGCTCGGCGTGCGGCGCTACCGCCCGCACTTCGATCTGTGGACCATCTGGGGCGCGTTCAGCCCGGTCCCCTACCGGGCGGTCGAGGGGTCGGTGTCGTTCGCGCCGGTCACGAAGCTCCGGCTTCGGGCGCGCGGCCAGGCCTACGAGTTCGACCCCGCCGAGGTCTCGACGCCGCTCGTGACCTACGAGACCTCCGGCTGGCGGTTTTCGTGGGGCGCGACCTCCACGCTGTCGCCGAGGTGCACCATCGACGGGGGCTATCATGCCGAGTTCGGCCCGGGCGCGTCGTCGCGCGGGTTCGAGGGAGCGGTCGCGTTCACGCCGGGCAAGTTCCTCGCGCTCAGCGTATACGGCTCGACGCTCGATCGCCCCCTCGAGTTCCGGTTCGACGACGCGTCGCTCAAGATGTTCGGGCTCTTCGCGGAGTACCGCGCGGCGTCGCGGCTGCGGCTCCAGCTCGACGCCAGCCGCTACG
>DATDFP010000006.1:0-4394 GCA_036522535.1 Gemmatimonadales bacterium | reverse complement strand
TCTCGCCGCCGAACTCGCCGGGCGCTACCGCCCGACCCAATGCATCGTGAGCCCAATCACACCGGTCATCGCCGCCCACGCGGGGATTGGAGCGTGGGGCGTGTTTCACCAGATCGAGGACGGAACAAACGAATGAGCGTCCTGCTATGACTAGCGGGGGCCGGGGCGGCCGCGCGGCGCGGCGGCGTGCGGTGGACGCACGGCGGGCGCTGCGTTGCGTCACCGAGGCGCTGCTCGACCGCAAGGCGGTCGATCCCATGGTCTTGGACCTGCGCGGCCTCACCGCCGCCACGGACTACTTCGTGATCGTGTCGGGCACGTCGGACGCGCACGTGCGGGGGATGGCGGAACACGTGATGGAAGCCCTGGCGCCCGAGGGCCTTTCTCCCCATCATGTGGAAGGACTGGGGCAGGGTCGGTGGGTACTGCTCGACTACGTGGATTTCGTCGTCCACGTGTTCCATCCTGAACTGCGAGAGTTCTACCAGCTGGAGCGACTCTGGGCGGACGCCCCGGTGCTCGCGACAGGCGCCCTGGGGGGTCGCTCGAAATCATGAGCCGGATGCGACGGACCGCGGCAACGGCGGTGGCGCTGGCGCTCGCCTGCGCGCCGCCCGCCGCGGCGCAGTACTTCGGGCAGAACAAGGTCCAGTACCGCACCTTCGATTTTCGCATCATCCAGACGGAGCACTTCGACATCTACTACTACCCGGCCGAGCGGGCGGCCGCGCTCGACGCGGCCCGCATCGCCGAGCGTTGGTACGGACGCCTCTCGCGCGTGCTCCACCACGAGTTCCAAGGCCGCAAGCCGATTCTGCTGTACGCGTCGCATTCGGACTTCCAGCAGACCAACGCCATCGGCGGCGATATCGGCGAGGGCACGGGTGGCGTCACGGAGTTCTTCAAGCACCGGATGGTCCTCCCGTTCACCGGGGCCTATGAAGAGCTCGAGCACGTGATCGGCCACGAGATGGTCCACCAGTTCCAGTACGACGTATTCAGCCGGGGCCGCATCGGCGCCGGGGTGCAGACGCTGATCAACGTGAACCCCCCGCTGTGGTTCATGGAGGGCATGGCAGAGTACCTGTCGATCGGCCCGCTCGATCCGCACACCACGATGTGGCTGCGGGACGCGGCGCTGGAAGGGCATCTCCCCACCATCGAGCAGCTCACCTACGACCCTCGGATCTTCCCCTATCGGTTCGGTCACGCGCTCTGGGCGTACGTGGGCGAGCGTTGGGGCGACGAGGTGATCGGCGAGATTCTCCAGTCTTCGACGGCAAGCGGCATCGAGGGGGCGTTCCGGCGCGCGCTGGGAATGTCGCTTGACGACTTGTCGAACGAGTGGCGGGACGCGGTCCAGACCACCTTCCTGCCCCAGCTCGCCGAGCACTATCGCGCGCGGCGCATCGCGCAGCCGCTCCTGACGGAGAAACGATCGGAGGGCACGCTGCACATCGCGCCGGCGCTGACCGCGGACGGGAAGCAGATCGCCTACTTCAGCGAGCGCCACTCGTTCTTCGTGGACCTCTACCTCGCGGACGGGGAGAGCGGGCGCGTGCTGCGGCGGCTCGTCAAATCGACGCTCAACAGCAATTACGAGAGCCTGCGCTTCGTCAACTCGGCCGGGTCGTTCTCGCCCGACGGGCGCTTCTTCGCGATCGCCGCGAAGCACAAGGACAAGGACGACCTCGTCATCCTCGACGTGAAGCGGAGCAAGGAGGTCGGGCGCATCCGCATCACGCTGAACGGCCTGACCACGCCGGCCTGGTCCCCCGACGGGCGGCAGATCGTGTTCACCGGCTACGATGGGGGCCTCTCCGACCTGTTCGTCGTGAACGCCGACGGCAGCGACATGCACCGCCTCACCAACGACAAGGACGCCGACTTGCAGCCCGCGTGGTCGCCCGACGGCAAGTCCATCGCGTTCGTGACCGACCGCGGCCCCGAGACCGACTTCGATCAGCTCCGCTTCGGGAAGATGCGCATCGCCCTGTATCACGTCGACAACGGGGCGATCGAGCTGCTCCCGCACATGGAGCACGGCAAGAACATCAACCCCGTGTGGGCACCCGACGGCCGGTCCCTCGCGTTCGTCTCGGACCGCACCGGTATCAGCAACGTCTATCTGTACGATTTCGCCGACGGCAACGTTTACCAGCTGACCGACGTGTTCACCGGCGTGTCCGGCATTACGCCGCTGTCCCCCTGCCTCTCGTGGGCCCGCCAGGCGGACCGCATGGCCTTCGCCTACTACGAGGACGGCGAGTACAACGTGTACGCGGTGGACAACCCCCGGTCGCTGCGGCGCCGGCCGTTCCGAGAGCCCACGACGCCGCCCGTGACGTCCCTGCTCGCGGCGAGCGAGCGCGACCGCGATCGTGACACGGCTTCCACGGCTGCGTCGCCGGGCGACGGCACGCCGGGCGATCGGGCGCGCGCGGCGAGCTCCGTGTACCGCTCGCCCGTGGGGTTTCGTCCCTCGAGCGCCTCCCCGGAGAAGGCCGAATCGACCGCCGCGCCGGCCCCCGTCACCGTGCGCGGGCTGCTCGACTCGGCGCGGGCGCTGCCCGATACGAGCGAATTCACGTTCAAGTCGTACCACACACGCTTCACGCCCGACTACGTGGCGCGGCCGACCATCGGCTACGAGCGTGACAACTTCGGGCGCGGGTTCTTCGGCGGCACCGCGCTCTCACTGTCCGACATCCTGGGCAACCACACCCTGCTCTTCTCCGGCGCCGTCAACGGACGCATCGCCGAGGCGCAGGTGCTCGCCGCCTACATCAATCAGACGCGCCGCTTCAACTGGGCCACCGGCTTCAGCCAGGACCCCCTGTACTTCTATGCGCCGACTACGGAGCAGCGGGTGGGCACGTCCGACACGTTCCTCCTGACGGTGGGCCTGCGGCGCTTCGTGCTCCGGGACGCGTTCGTCCAGGCCTTCTACCCGTTCAGCCGCTTCAACCGGGCCGAGTTCGGCCTGCACGCGACCAACATCAGCGACGCGACGCTGCAGGTTCAATACCTGGTCGACCGGTACGGAAACATCTTCCAATCCTCCGATCTGCAGACCGTGAGCAGCCCGGACATCAACTACATCACGCCGTCGTTCGCGCTGGTGCACGACAACTCGCTGTTCGGGTGGGTCGGCCCGTTCGCGGGCGGACGGTCACGCCTCGAGATCGCACCGACGATCGGCTCGTGGCGCTTCGTGCAAGGGCTCGCCGACGTGCGGCGCTATTTCTTCGCGCGCCCCTTCACCTTTGCCTTCCGCGGCCTGTTCTTCGGCCGCTCCGGGCGGGACGCCGATCAGTTCCCCGTGTTCATGGGAAGCACCGAGCTCATCCGAGGCTACACCGCCGGCTCGCTCATCAATAACGAGTGCGCCGCGTCGGCTCCGACCGGCACGCGGACCGGGTGCTCCGAGCTCGACCAGCTCATCGGCTCGAGGGTCGCGGTGTTCAACGCGGAGCTCCGGTTCCCCTTGACCCGCAGTCTGGTGTTAGGGTTCCTCCCCGTCGGGCTGCCGCCCATCGAGTCGGCACTGTTCTACGACGTGGGGCTCGCGTGGGACACGCGCTCGGTCATCCGCTGGCAGCGTGACGCCTCGGAAGATCCGGAAATCGTGCGGACGCCGCTGCGCAGCTGGGGTGGGTCGGTGCGGGTGAACTTTCTGGGGTTCATCGTGCTGCGGTTCGACTACACCAAGCCGCTCAACCGGTCGCACAATAATCCGTACTGGACGGTGAGCTTCGGCCCAACGTTCTAACTCCGTATCGCTAAAACACTTGTATTGGCCCCGCCGGTTGTCTATCTTGTGCGGCGAGGCGATTTGCGTACCAGCGCGTGGTTCCCGCTCCTGACCGGCCTGGCGCTCTGGGGCTGCCGCTCCCGGCCGCCCACTCGCGCGTCCTCCCAACCCAAGGCGCCGGAGGTCCTTAGCAAAGGGCCGGCAGTGGGCCCGCGCAGCCCGGGGATCGCGATCCGCGTTGCGGCGCAGGGTGGACCGGTGCGCGCGTTCCGCCTTCCCACCCTCGTCGAGATCCCGAACGCAGTGCGGGGCAAGCTCCCTCCCGTCGAGCGTGTTGTTGGCCTCGACATCGAGTCGGAATTCTTGTTCGTGTCGACCGGCAAGCGCGACTTGCTCGCGCTCGACCTGGAGAGCGGGCGTGTGGACACGGTGGCAACGGGCATCGTGCAGGCGGCGCTGGGGCCGGACGGCACGCTCTACGCCGTAGACGCGAAACGGCGGGTTGTGTCGCTCGCGCGTCGCGTCCGCTTCCCCTGGCCGCAGCCGCTGGGCAGCGTGCCCCTCGAGCTGTTCGGGGCCACGGACCAGCGGCTCGTGGCGATCGATCCCCCCAAAGTGATCACTGCGGCCGCGGACCAGC
>DATDFP010000005.1:0-3081 GCA_036522535.1 Gemmatimonadales bacterium | reverse complement strand
CCTGGCCCACGTGCTCAAGGGCGAGTCCACGGTGGACGAGTTGATGCGCGTCGTGGACATTCCCCAGGAAGAGGACGGCATCGAACCCCCCTCCGCCCCCGGCGCTCGCGGCTCAGTCAGCGGGGCTGCGGTTTCCTCGGTCGCGCCGGGGACGGCCGTCCCCCCGACCGGAGCAGCGGCCGCCGGGGGAAGGGGGCACGGGGGGCTCGCGACACCGGCCGCCTCGAGCGCGGCGCAGAGCGAAGCGCTGACGGGAAACTTCGAGCTGCTCGAGGAGCCCGCGACGCCGCGCCTTTCGTGGCGGCATGGGGGGGCCGCGCCCAAGGTGCTGCTCGTGGACGACGAGGACAGTCTGCGCAAGGTGATGCGCGACCTGCTCGAGCGGGACGGCTACGTGGTGTCGGAAGCCCGTGACGGGGTGCAGGCGCTCGATCAGATCGACCGCGTGGGCCCCGACATCATCGTTCTCGACCTGAACCTGCCCGGGCTCGACGGCTATGGCGTCCTCTCGCACGTGCGCTCGCGGCCCGCCACGGCGTCAATTCCCGTCGTCGTGCTCACTGCGAAAGGCGACGAGGACAACGAGGTGCGCGTGTTCGAGCTCGGCGCCGACGACTTCCTGACGAAGCCATTCCGCGCGCGCGCGCTCTCGGCGCGGTTGGAAGCTGTGCTCGGTCGCAGGCGCTAGCCGCGTCCACGTTTCCCGTTTCCCCTTTCTCGTTTCCCATGCCGTCACGTGCGCCCTGCCGCTCCCTCGGCTGAAGCCGCGCTCGCCCTGATCAAGCCCGAGGTCCGCGCGCAGGCGGCGTACACGCTCGCCGCGCCCGCGGCGCCGCGCAAGCTGAATCAGAACGAGAGCCCGTTCGACGCCCCCGATTCGCTCAAGGAAGCGGTGCTCGCCGCCGTACGGGCCGCCCCGTGGAACCGCTATCCTCCGTTCGCGCCGGCCGAGCTGTTGGAGCGCCTCGCCGCACGGCACGGCTGGGTCGCAGACGGGGTGCTCGTCGGCAACGGCTCCAACGAGCTTATCCAGGCGACCCTCTCGGTCACCGTGGGCGCCGGCACGCCTGTCGTCACACCCGTGCCGACGTTCAGCCTCTACCGCCTGCTCGCCGCGGTGTACGGGGGACGCCACGTCCCGGTGCCGCTCACGCCCGATTTCGACTTCGACGTGGACGCGCTGGTGCGCGCCGCGTGCCACGCCGGGGCGCGGGCCATCGTGGTCAACTCACCCAACAACCCCACGGGGACGCCGTTCCCGGATGGGGCCGTGGAGCGCTTGCTCGCCGAGACGGAGGCCCTGGTGGTGATGGACGAGGCCTATCAGGATTTTGGCGGGCCGACGGCCGTCCCCCTGCTGCGCTATCATCCGCGCCTGGTGGTGCTGCGCACGTTCAGCAAGGCGATGTCGCTGGCAGGGTTGCGCTTCGGGTACGCACTCGCGCACCCGGCGGTCGCGGCGGAGATCGCGAAGGCGAAACTGCCCTACAACGTCAACCGCGTGACCCTGGCTGCCGCCCACGCCGCCCTCGACGCGGCCGAGCTCCTGGCCGAGCGCACCCGTCAGGTGCGACACAGCCGTGATCTCCTGTATAACCGGCTGGCGCGCGTGCCGGGCCTGCACGCTTTCCCCACCGCCGCGAATTTCGTTCTCATCCGCTGCGAGGCGCGGCCGGCGGCGGACGTGTTCGCGCGGCTCGTGACCGAGCACGGCATCCTGGTGCGTGACGTCTCGGGCGCGCCGGGACTCGAGCAGTGCCTCCGGATCACCGCGGGGACCGAGGACGACGTGGAGGCGGTGGGTGGTGCGCTCGACGCGATCTTTCGCGGGAGGACGTGATGGCCCGAATGGCCGAAGCCCAGCGCAAGACCAGAGAGACCGATGTCCGCGTGCGCCTGTGCCTCGACGGCGCGGGGCGCGCCGAGGTGAAGACGGGAATCGGCTTCTTCGACCACATGCTCGAGGCGCTGGCGCGCCACGCCCTCTACGATCTCGAGATCGCCGCCAGTGGCGACCTGCAGGTTGACCAGCATCATACCGTCGAGGACGTCGGGATCGTTCTGGGGCAGGCGCTGTCCCAGGCGTTGGGGGAGCGCCGGAGCATCCGCCGGTACGGCGAGGCCACCGTGCCCCTGGACGAGGCCCTCGCCCGCGTGGTGGTGGACGTGAGCGGGCGCCCCTACGTCGCGTACCACGCCGAGCCTCCTACGTGGCAGAAGCTCGGCGACTACGACGTCGCGCTCACGCCGGAGTTCTTCCGCGCGCTCGCGATCCACGGCGGCCTGACGCTGCACGTGGATCTGCTCCGGGGCCAGAATGCCCACCATGTGGTGGAGGCGGTCTTCAAGGCGGCCGCGCGGGCGCTGGGCGCCGCCACAGGCCTCGATCCCCGCGTGACCGACGTGCCGTCCACGAAGGGCTCTCTCTAAGGTGATCGCGATAGTCGATTACGGCGCATCGAACGTCAAGAGCGTGCTCCGCGCGTTTCAGACGGTGGGCGCCGCCGCGGAGCTCACGGATGCCCCGGACACGGTTCGCCGCGCCGAGCGTGTGGTGGTTCCCGGCGTGGGCCACTTCGCGCCCGCCCGGCGCCGCCTCGACGAGACGGGCCTCCACGGGGCGTTGGACGAGGTCGCCCGGGCCGGCCGCCCCCTGCTCGGCATCTGCCTCGGGCTGCAGCTGTTCTTCGACGAAAGCGAGGAGGCGCCGGGGATCCCGGGGCTCGGTTTGCTCCCGGGCCGGGTGACGCGGTTTCGGACCTCCCTCCCCGTGCCGCACGTCGGCTGGGCCCGAGTGCGGCTCACCGGTCCCGGCAAGGCGCATCGCGCGCTGGCGCGGGCGTTCGGCGGCGATGCGGCCTTCTTCTATCATGTCCACAGTTACCACCCCGACCGGGTGGCGCCCGAGGGCGACCTCGCCGAGGCGGAGTACGGCGCGCCATTCCCCACGATCGTGGGACGCGACAACGTGCTGGGCGTGCAGTTTCATCCCGAGAAGTCTCAGGCGGCGGGGCTCGCATTGCTGCGTGAGTTCGCTGCGTGGTCGCCGTGACCGAGGCGCGGGTCTCGTTCGTCGACGTG
>DATDFP010000004.1:0-3977 GCA_036522535.1 Gemmatimonadales bacterium | reverse complement strand
AGAGCACGCGCCCATCCGGCGTGAGCTTGTACGACTCGCCGGCGGTGTCGATGAACCCGGGCAGATCCATCCACCTGCGCCGGGCGACGACAGGAGTGCCACTCGAGACGTTCACGCTTGCACGAATTATTGTGGGCTCATAGTTGTCTGCCCAGGACAGGAAGGTGAACTCCCGGTCGTTCAGCCAACCCAGCTCCCCCACCGAACCCGAGGCCACCTGATAGCGCCGCCCTCCGGCCGGGAGCGGCGCGAGCCAGACGGTGCTCTCGTCCACGTCGTTGTACGCGAGCCAACGGCCGTCCGGCGAGCCCACCGCAAAGGACGCGTCCGTGGCGAGGGTATCCCACGCGGCAGGGTGCCTCGTCAGGTCCAGCGACATGGCCAGGTACGTAGTCCAGAGTCCGCCGATGACCCGATCCCCGCCGATCCATGTGAACGCTTCGAACTCCTCCGGCGCCGGGGCCACCAGCTCCGGCGGCTCCGACCGATCAGGGTCACCGACGAAGACCGAATCCCGCCCGCTGAACAGCAGGCGATCCCCACGAGGGCTCCAGACGGGCTGGTGGATCACGGGACGTCGCACCCACGTCTGATGCTCTCCCGACCGCAGGTCGTAGATCCTGAGCTCCTGCTTCTGAAGCCCGTCCACCACGGCGGCGAGCCGCCGCCCATCGGGACTCATGGCGAAGAGGTGGAACGCATCCCGACCCACGGCGAGCGTGTCGGCGGAGCGGCCGTCGGTCGTCACCAGGTTGCCCACGGCCCGGTTTGAGCCCAGGGCGTAGACCAGCGTCCCGGCGCTCGACAGGCCGTAACTCCCGAACCCGAAATACGCGCTCCGGTCGAGGCCCGTCACCAGCCGGACGGACCGTCCGACCCGCCGCCTGTGGAGGTCGACGGGAGCGGCGAGGAGATCCCCCCCCATGGAGAGGTACACGAGGTAGCGTCCGTCCACGATCTGGAAGTTCGACCCGAAGACCTGCGTCGAATCGGGCGACCCGGTCCAGAACGGAGTGACGACGCCCGCGCTGTCGCGGTAGGCCCAGGTTTGCCCTCCGCCACCGCACAGCAGGTGGTTCCGCCCTGGAAGCGGGGACGGGAGGAGGCAGTAGACGATCCGCTGATCCGTGGTTGTTCCGCCGCCCGGGTCGAACCAGCGGGCGTGGGCGCCGTCGCCCTCCACCACCTGGATGCGCCCGTCGCGGAGCCATTGGAGGTTGGCTTCCCCGGAGCCATCTCCCAGGGTGGCGGCCGCGCCGCCCGTGACCGGGACGATCTCGAGCGTCCATTTCGGCGGCTCCCGGAATCGAAGGAACGCCACCCGCGACCCGTCGGGCGAGATCGCCGGCCGCCGGCCCTGGTCGGTGCCCTCAATGCGCCGCGTGGTCGCGTCCCGGAGCGAGCGGTACCACAGGGCCGACGCGTCCCTCTCCTGTGCCTGGTACACGACGAAGCCCCCGTCGCGCGCGACGCTGAAGGGCTGCTGTCCCGTGACCGCCAAGGACGCGCTGTCGGGAAGGGCGACATCGTAGGAGGCGGGGCCTGCCGGTTCGGCCGCGCGGTGCCGCAGCATCCAGACGAGGCCCGCGACGGACATAAGGGCGGCGGTGCACACCGAGAGGAACACGGGGTCGCGGGTGCGGGGCCGGGCGGCGGTCGAGGCGCCTGCTTCTCGGCGACTGCCGCCGTGTCGGAATCCCGGGTCGGCGAGCGCGTCGCCGAACGCCTTCGCGCTCTCGAACCGGTCGGCCGGGAGCTTCTCGAGCGATTTGCTCACCGCGGCGGCGACATTGGGCGGCACCGATTTGCGCAGCTTCGTGACGGGCGCCGCCTCGTCGGTCACGATCTTCATGATGATCTGCTGTGCCGAGGCGCCAGTGTGCGGTGGGCTCCCCGTCAGCATCTCGTACAGCACGGAGCCCAGCGAGTAGATGTCGGACCGATTCGTCAGGTCCTTCTCCGCGGTCGCCTGCTCCGGGCTCATGTAGTGCGGGGTCCCGAGCGAGAGCCCCGTCTCCGTCATGCGCCCGCCCGCCGCCGCGCTGACCGCCAGCGCGATACCAAAGTCCGCCACCATCGGCCGGCCGTCGTGCAGCAGGATGTTCTCCGGCTTGATGTCGCGATGGATCACACCGTGGCGGTGCGCGTAATCGAGCGCGTCGGCGACCTGGGTCGTGATGCGCACCGCCTCCTCGATGCCGAGCTGGGTCTCGCGATCGAGCTTGGTGCGCAGCGTCTCGCCCTCGATGTAGGGCATCACGTAATAGAGGAAGCCGTCGGCGGTGCCCGAGTCGAACAGTGGCAGGATGTGCGGGTGCTGCAGCGCGGCGGTGGTCTTGATCTCCTGGACGAACCGATCGGCGCCCAGGACGGCGGCCAGCTCGGGCTTCAGGACCTTGAGCGCGACCTTGCGATCGTGTTTCAGGTCCTGGGCGAGGTACACCGTCGCCATGCCGCCCTGACCCAGTTGACGGTCGAGGCGGTAGCGATCGGCGAGCGCAGCCCGGAGCGAGTCCAGGGGAGCCACAAGGCGGCCCTTTGGAGTGGGGCACGCCCAATCTCCGCCGGACGAGCGAGGCGCGCCAGTACGTCCCACACGGCCCGTCCCATGGTGTCGGTTGTGGTGTCGATTGAGTACCGAATGGCACTGGAGTTGGAGCGGGGAATCCTGGCAGATGGCGGGTGCCGTCGAGAAAGTACGGATTGGCGCGGAATCCAGCTCCCTTGGCGCCGCCTCTTAATCAGTGGGTTCTCGGTTCGATTCCGAGTCGGCACATCCCCGCAACGTCTGCGCCTGTTGTGTACGGGCACGTTCAGGCAACTGTCGTCGCAGCCGCCCGCTACCGCTTCAACGGCCGACGCCGTAGGAGGCGAGCCATCCCCCCCCTGCGAGCAACAGCTCCAATCGTGGCAACAAGGACGTAGCCGGGCTCGGTGTCTATGGCGGCCGAGTCAGTCGACCCTGCATCCACGGGCTGACAGCGCTCTCAAATCAACGACACCGGGTCTCGGTCCGCGACGATCATGCCCGTTCCCCGCCCCTGTCCCCGCCACACCCGCATCACCCGTCCCAGGACGCGCGATTCGTTCGATTTCACGAGCACATGCCAGCGCCAGCGCCCGTGCAGCCGCGCAATCGGGCACGGGGCCGGTCCGAGGATAGTGAGCGCCCCCCCGAGCCGCTCGCCGTTGGCGCGCCGCAGCCATTCCGCCACACGGGTCCCGCGCGCCGCGGCCGCCTCTTCGGTGAGCCCCAGTGCCACGAACCGGATGAGACCGACGTGCGGCGGGTAGGGCGGATTGGGGAACGCCCGCAGCGGCAGCTCGGCCGCGGCAAACTCCGCGACGGAGTGGGCCGCGGCCGCCCGCAGCGCGTGATGGTCCGGCGATCGCGTCTGCACGACCACGCGTCCACCCGCGGGACCGCGCCCCGCGCGTCCCGCCACCTGCGCCACGAGCTGAAACGTCCGCTCCGCCGCGCGGAAGTCGGGGAGATGGAGGCCGGTGTCGGCGTCGACCACGCCCACGACCGTCACAGCGGGGAAATCGAGGCCCTTGGCGATCATCTGCGTGCCGAGCAGCACGTCGACCTCGCCGCGCGCCACGCGCTCGAGGATGCGGTGGTGGCTCCACTTGGTGCTCGTCGTGTCGAGATCCATGCGGGCGATGCGCGCGGCGGGAAACCTCACGCCAAGAAAATGCTCGAGCTGCTGCGTTCCCAGTCCCCGCATGCGCTGCGTCGCCGCGCCGCATTTCTTGCAGGCGCTGCCGAGCGGCTCCTCGTGGCCGCAGTAATGGCAGCGCAGCGCGCTCGGGGTCGTGTGGACGGTGAGCGAGATGGCGCAGCGGGGACACCCCGGCACGGTGCCGCACGCCGGACACTGCAGGAAGGACGCGTAGCCGCGCCGGTTGAGCAGCAGGATCACCTGCTCCTTGCGTTCCAGCGTCTCGTGCACCGCGCGGTCGAGCGGCACGCT
>DATDFP010000003.1:0-6917 GCA_036522535.1 Gemmatimonadales bacterium | reverse complement strand
CGCGCGATCGACGATCTGCTCTTCAGACGCCCTCCGCGGCTCAAGGGCGGTCCACGAAAGATACTGGTCGGCGACGGAGCCCAATTGCCGTGCGACCTCGTCTCGCTGGTAGAAGAGCTCGATCACACCACCCTTTGTATCCAGGGCCCGCCCGGGTCGGGCAAGACCTACAATGCCGCCGCCGTCATTGTCGCCCTGTCGGCTCGTGGCGCCCGCATCGGAGTATCGTCGAACAGCCACAAAGCGATCGTGAATCTGCTCGATGCAGTTGCTGCGGAGGCGAAGAATCAGCGGCGCAAAGTCCCGCTCGCGAAGGTCGGCAACGAAGAGGGCGAGATCAAGGCCAAGCATGTCGCCGATGAACTCCGTCCCGGTATCGTTGTCGGAGGCACGGCATGGGTTTTTGCGAGCCCCGATCTCGAGCAGCAATTCGACTACCTGTTCGTGGATGAAGCCGGGCAGGTGGCCCTGGCCAACGCCGTCGCGATGGGGCTCGCTGCGCGGAACCTGGTGCTCATCGGCGACCAAATGCAGCTCGCCCAACCGGCACAGGGCTCGCATCCTGGGCAGAGCGGCCTGTCGTGTCTGCACTACCTCCTGGAGGGCCACGACACGGTGCCGCCCGATCGCGGCGTGCTGCTCCCGTTCACGTGGCGGTTGCACCCGGACATCTGCCGGTTCATCTCGGATACCGCCTACGACGGCAGGCTCAAACCCCAAGGGCAGACGTCACGACGGCGCGTGGTCCTCTCGCCCGACTCGGTGCGGCTGCGGCGCGGAACAGGAATCCATTTCGAGGAGCTGAGCCACGAGGGTAACACCCAGTCGAGCGAGGAAGAGGCCGAGCGGATCGCCGAGGTGCTGCGGGAGCTCGATCGGTCGGTGATCGAGGTAAAGGGCAAGCGCACCCCCTTCGATCGCGAGAAGGACCTGCTCATTGTAGCGCCCTACAACGCGCAGGTCCGCTGTCTCAGGCGCCGGCTGGGGGACAAGCTCCGCATTGCGTCGGTGGACAAGTTCCAGGGCCAGGAAGCCGGCGTCGTGATCGTCTCGATGTGCGCCTCGTCGCTCGAGGACGCGGCGCGCGGCTCGGCGTTCCTGCTCAGTCCCAACCGGCTGAACGTCGCGATTTCGCGCGCGCAGTGCCTCGCCATCGTGGTCGCGTCCGCGACTCTGATTCGCACGCGACCCAAGAGCGTCGCGGAGCTGGAACTGCTGAACCTCTTTTGCCGGCTACGGTATTACGCGCGAGACCTTGACGCCGAGGGCATGCGTGCCTGACCGTCGTGCGCATCTGAAGGACGTCAATGCGAATACGGATTCACCAGTGGGACACCGCGCCCCGCGAAGTGTGTCTCGTTCCTCGTCACCAGCGCGAGATCGTGCACCTGGGCGGTGCCGAGGAGTAGGCCGTCGATCACGGGCAGCGGCCGACCGCGGCGCTGCTCCGCGGCGCTGAGACGCCCCCACGCGCGCGCGACGGCTTCGTCCACTGCGAGGAGCCGCCCTGTGAACTGCCTCGGCAAATCGTTGGCGAGCCAGGCCTCGAGCGCTGTGCGTCGCTTTCCGCTCGGCAACAGCGCGATGCCCTTTTGGATCTCGCCGACGGTGAGCGCGCTAATCGCCAGGTCGTACGGGGATTGGGCCGCGAGCCAGGCGATCGCGCGGGAATCGGGTGCGGGGCGCGCTGGCTCGGAGACGACCACCGTGTCCAGGAGATAGTTCACAGCGGCAGGTCGCGCCCCACGTCCTGCTGCCGCGTGAGGTCGAGATCGCCCTCGGCGAGCGCCGCGGCGAGCGGGGACTTGCGCATGAACTCCACCAGGTTCTCGGGCGGCGCGGCGAGGCGGTCGTACTCCCATGCGGCCAGGACGACAACGGCGTCCTTGCCGTGCTTGGTAACGCGCTGGGGCCCCTGATCTTGAGCGGCGCGCACGAGCTCGCTGAAGCGGTTCTTCGCGTCCTCGAGTTTCCACTTACGCTGGGTGGCCATCTTGCGCAAGGTTGCCACAGGCGCCTCCGATATCATTCTGGCTAGTATAGCTACATTATAGCTGAACTGGACTGATTGCGCAATGGAGGATCCCTTGAGTAGCAGACTCGCGCCTTTGGCCGTAAGGTTTCCTGGCCATGAGCGCAACCCGCGTTGATCTGCTCCACCTCCTCGAAGACCTGCGCGACGCGTACGCAGGCTCGCTCGAGGAGACCATCCTGACCGAGATCGTCTGAGAGGAGCGATGGTGAAGACTCGACGTCTCGGCGCGACCGGATACCACGTCAGCGAAATCGGCTTCGGTGGCTGGGGACTAGGGCGCGATCAGTGGCGGGGGTTCGACGAGGCCCAGGGACGCGATGCGTTGCGCGAAGCCGTTGACCAGGGGATCACGTTCTTCGATACCGCTTTGGCCTACGGGAACGGGCACAGCGAACGGCTGATTGGGCGGGTGCTGAGAAACGAAATCCATGCCGGTCGGATCGTGGTCGCGACCAAGATTCCGCCGCTCAACGAGCAATGGCCTGGGGCGGCTCGCACGCCGATCAAGGATGTGTTTCCCGCCCGGCACATCGCGGCGAGCACGGAGAAATCACTCGCGAACCTCGGTGTCGACACCCTGGCGTTGCAACAACTGCACGTGTGGCACGACGCGTGGCTACGTGATCCGGAATGGGGAGCATCCTACGAGCAGATGGTCCACCTCAAGGAGGAAGGGAAGGTTCAGCACTGGGGTATCTCCGTCGGTGAGCACGCACCCGAGACCGCACTGCGGGCGCTCGCGGACCCCGTCTTCGAGGTCGCCCAGGTGATTTACAACATCTACGATCGTTCCGCGGCGGGGGCGTTGTTCGAGCTCGCCAGGACAAAGCCCCTCGGTGTGATCGTCCGGGTACCATTCGACGAAGGTGCGCTCACCGGCCAAATTCGATCGACCACCGTGTTTCCTCCCGGCGATTGGCGAGAGCAATACTTCAGTGGCGACCGTCGTGCCCAGGCCGAACGGAGGGCGCAGACGCTGGCTGCACTGCTCGATGACCAGGTCCAGACGTTGCCGGAGCTGGCCTTGCGCTTTTGTCTCTCGGCGCCCGAGGTGTCAACGGTAATCCCGGGGATGCGCCGCCCCGCGCACGTTCGACAGAACGCCGCGGCGTCGGAAAAGGGCTCGTTGCCGGCATACATGCTCTTTAAGCTTGGGGCGCATGCCTGGCAGAAGAACTGGTACAGTCCCTAGGAATCCCCGCGATGAGTGCTAACTATATTGGACGCCTCGGCTTCACTCACCTCGACCCTGGAGTCGCGATGGTCTCGCACTGCCGCCTACTCGTCATGACCGCGGCCGCCGTCACTCTCCTCGCCCCTCGCCTGGACGCGCAGTCCGACCTGGAGACGCTCGCCCGGTACCGGCTCACAGAGGCCGCCCTCGTGAAATTCACCCAGGCTTCGCGCAACTTCATCGCCGCCGCCAAAGCCGATTCCACGATGCGCGAGGACCAGGATGAGGACGACGCCCCGAAGTCCATCGCCGCGCTCGCCGCCCTGTACGACCGGCACCCGGCCCTGAAGCAGGCCATCACCAGCGCCGGCATGACGTCTCAGGAGTACGCGACCTTCATGATGTCGATGTTCCAGGCGGGAATGGCCGCCTGGTCGGTCGAACAGCAGCAAGGCAAGTTCGACAAAGTGCCGGCGGGGATCCCGCACGAGAACATCCGGTTCTACCAGCGCCACCAGGCGGAGCTGCAGCGGATCGGCGACGAGCTACGCGCGCTCGAGAGGAAAGCGCCCCGGGAACAAGAGGACTCGTCGAGCCGCCGATAGCGAAGGCTACAGGGAGCGAGACTGTGACATCTCCGATGGATGAGCACGCCGAGCCAAGGGGCCGGAGTGATCCAAGGAAGCCGATCGTGACCACGGAGAAACCGCTGGTGTGCCCTCACTGCGGCCATAGGCTACTCGCTCTTCAGACAACGCTGCGGCGCTACGAGACACAGATTGAGAAGCTCGAGCAGCGCCTGCTGGCCGAGAAGCCGCGAAGCAGAGACCTCGTCGCGCACAAGAACGGGGAGTTGTTTCACCGGGCCACATGCAAGTGGGCTCGGCCAATTCCACGAACCAGCCGGGTCAAATTCCCGTCACGTGACGACGCGATCAAGGCTGGTTTCTCTCGATGCGATGCCTGCAACTCGTGACGGATGGCCGCTGCCGCCCCTTCACCGCCGCTCGAAACGAATCCCGCGGACGCGCCCGGCATCGAGTGTGAACCGAGCGGCGACACCCCCGGGGCTGTTCCGCTCGAAGTGCAGCGTGACTTCGCCCGCCCGGAACGTGTCCGGACCCGCAGGGACCAGTGGCTCGGCCGGCTTGTGGCGAGCGCTGAGAACGAGATCGGCGTGCCGCAGTGCGACGTGATACGTCACATCCAGCTCGCTGCTGTAGTAGTCCCCCACGAGCCCGGTAATGGTTTCGCTGTCCGACACTCCGGGCGGGGCGGGCGCCGCCTCGCCTGACGCCGCTGCGCTCCGCTCCGTCGTGGAGTCCCCTCGTTCGACGCGGGGACCCAGCTGGCCGGCGAGGTACACGTCCGCCACGGCGAAGCCGAGCCGCCCGGGCTCGATTGACCCGAGATTGCACGTTTCCAGCACCGTGAAGTGCTGGTCGGGAAACCGCAGCACCTCCGCCTTGTAACCCATGAGCGCACCACCGTGCTCCGTGATGCGCAAGCCCCGATAGCGCCCGAGGTTGTTGCCGAAGGCATACTTGAGCGTGTCGCCGGTGTTCAGCACGCCCCGCGTGTGGATCAGGCGCTGGAGCGCGTCGCCGCCGACCTGGTGCGAGTAGAAGTTCTCGTCCCACCTGGCCAGGTCCTGGATAGTCGAGTAGAGGCCACCCGCGCCGATCTTGTCGAAGTTCTGGAGGTAGGAGATCCGGAAGCCGCCGTCGGGATCAGGTTGGTAGCTCATCGCCCGGTTCTTCATCACGTGCCCGGGATCGTCGTGAAAGTGAGTGTGCGTCATGCCGAGCGGCCGGAAGATGTGCTCGTCGGCGTAGAGGCGCAGCGACTCTCCGGTGACCCGCTTCACGATCTGTCCGAGCAGGAAATACCCGGAGTTGCTGTAAAGAAACTCGTCCCCGGGCCGGAAATTCAGGGCCTTCTGCCGCGCGATGAGCGCGATGGCCTCCGAGTCGGAGAAGATGTTCTCGAGCGGGAGGCCGGCCAGCGCCATCAGCACGTAGACGTCGCGGATGCCGCTCGTGTGATGGATCAGGTGGCGGATGGTGATCGGCGTGCCGTAATCCGGCATCTCGGGGATGTACTTCCGGATGTCGTCGTCGAGCGAGAGCCGGCCCTCGAGGGCGAGGAGTGCGATGCTCGCGGCGGTGAATTGCTTCGAGTCCGAGCCGATGTAGTACACCATCGTGGGGGAGTTCGGAATGTCGTAGTCCAGATTTGCCATCCCGTACCCGCGCTGATAGATGAAGCGGCCGTTCCGTAGGACGCCGAGGGCGCACCCGGGGGACTCGGGCTTGTCCCACTCGGCGAAGAGCCGGTCCACCGCCGGATTGCGCCGGAACTGCTGCGCCCGGGCCGGGGCGCTGACGAGGGCGGCGAGAGCGGCGGCGGCAAGCCAGGCACGGGATGACGGTCGCATGCAGGCAGTCTCCTCCAGAGCTAGGGGATGTTCGGGTTTCCGATCACCTCGACCGTCGGCAGCGGGAGGCAGGTGGTCGTGCCGTACGGCAGGCCCGTGTCGTCCACACCGTTGGGGTAGATGGACCCCGGCTCTCCCTTGAAGGGGATGTTCCACGCGGTGCCGCGGAAGCGCAGGTGGTCGTTCAAGCGATGACCGCCCTCGGTGAACAGCTCGCGCCGGCGCTCCTCGATCACCTGCGCGATCACCTGATCCTGCGTGTCGGTGCCGGCGGAATCGTAGGCCGGGATTCCGGCCGCGGCGTGCATGTCGTTGATCAGCTGCCGCGCCGTCGAGAGATCATTGGTGCGCGCCGCCGCCTCCGCGAGGAACAGCCGCGCCTCCTTGTACGAGGCGAGCAGCAGCGGGTAGCCGCGCGACGTATGCTTGTTTTTCGGGTAATAGTGCACCTGCACGTTGTCGAAGGCGAGCTGCCCTGTAGTCGTATCGGCGACCCGGGGATCGGGGACGCCCGCCCAGGTGACGGCGCGGTAGTTCGGGGCCAGCGTGGCGTTCCGCCCCTGCGGGCACGTGATGTTCTCGCACAGCGCGTCGTAGCGCCGCACATCGCTCTGGTCCCGCGTCGCGTACTTGACGTACCCGGGCGGCACCTGGGACGCATCCGCGATCGTTCCGGTGAAGTTCTCCAGGTCCAGCCGGACGCGCGCCCGGCCCACGAGCGCCATGTTCTCGATGTCCTGGTTGTTTGCCTGCGCCGCGAGGTCGATCGCTTGCGTGAACCGTTGCTCCGCGAGCGCGAGCACGTCGCGCGGGGCCATGAGCGGGCCGCCGTCCAGCGCCATCTGGCAGAATCCTTCGCCCAGCGCGACCAGCGCGAAGGCGCCGTAGGCCCGCACCTGCGCCTCGAGCGCGATCCTGCCGGGCACCTGCGCGTCGGTGAAGCCGTCGAGCCGCCGGAAGATGTCCTCGGCCTGGAAGCGCGCCGTCTGCAGCGGCGTGTAGATGCCGTAGGGCTGGCGGCAGCTGCCCTGCGCCATCGTCGCATCATCCGCCGTGATACGCCGCGATGCCCAGTTGCGCTGGTTCAAGTTCCCCGATGCCTGGACGAACTCATCGCCAATGAGCGCAGCGGCGGCCACGTAGTTGTTCCACGCGCACTCCAGGTCCGCCACCACGCTGGCGGCCAGAGTGGGCGCGAGTCTGGGATCGTTCAGCGCCCCCTCCTGCACCCGACCGGGGACGTGCACGCTCAGAATGTCGCCGAAGTCGCA
>DATDFP010000002.1:0-9982 GCA_036522535.1 Gemmatimonadales bacterium | reverse complement strand
CCCGTAGGATTCCGCCCGGCGGCCGCCAGCGCCTCCGTGACCATCACCGTCGTGGTCGTCTTCCCGTGCGTTCCGGCGACCGCCACTAAAGCCCCGCCAGCAACGACCTGGCTAAGGGCGTCGGCCCGCCGGATCACCGGGACTCCCAGGGCGCGAGCACGCTCCAACTCCGGGTGATCCCCGGCTACTGCTGCGGTGACCACGACAGCCCGAGCGCCTGCCACGTGCCCGGGGTCGTGACCCCGCCATATCTCCACCCCGACGGCTGCCAAATCGGCGGCGCCCGACGGGTCGTTATCGCATCCAGTTACGGCGACGCCTTGTTGCCTGGCCAAAAGCGCCAGCCCGCTCATCCCCGCACCTGCTACACCCATAAAGTGGATCGGGCGGGGATCCACCGTTGCAAACAAGGTCATTAGTGAGGGCCTAATATAGCGAATCTACGACACTTGTAAAAGACTAGAAGACGGCTAGCGTAAAAGTGTCAAGATCTTTGACACCACCTCGCGGGCGGCGTTGGGGTTGCCACGAGCTCGGGCGCAGGCGGCGAGCGACTCGAGTCGCTGGCGGTCGCTGAGAAGCTCGCGGACGCGGGACGCCAGCACATGAGGGGAGAGGTCGCGCTCGGCGATGTGCAGCGCGGCGCCCGCAGCCTCGAGCGCGCGGGCGTTGGACGTTTGGTGATCCGCCGCTGCGCTCGGCAGCGGTACCAGCACGCTCGGCTTTCCCCAGGCGCACAGCTCGGCGACCGTCATCGCCCCGGCGCGAGACACGACGAGGTCGGCCGCGCGATAGGCCAGGGCGATCGGATCGAGGAACCCACGCACCACGACGCGAGCGGGCGCGCCGTAGCGGGCGAACGCCGCCTCGTGCGCGATCCCCGTGCCCCAGAGCACGTTCGCGTCGGCGAGCAGGCGCCGCTCAAGCGCGCCCGCAACGGCGTAGTTGATCGCCCGCGCCCCCTGGCTTCCCCCGAACACGAGCAGCGTTGGACGCGCGGGATCGAGACCGAGCTCGCGCAGGGCGGCCGCGCGGTCGCCGGGCTCCAGGGGAGCGGCGGGCGGGGGACGAATCGGGTTGCCGAGCGCGAACACCTGGGTGTGCTTTCCGACCCGCAGTCCGTCGCGCGCTTCGGGGAAGCCGAGGTGCACCTGGCGTGCGCGCCGCGCCAGCCACCGTGTCGTGAGCCCGGGGAGGGCGTTCTGCTCTTGTAGCGCGGTCGGGATCCCCGCAGCTTGCGCGCGCAGCACCACCGGACCGGCGGCGTAACCGCCGGTGCCGATCACTATTGCGGGCCGCTCGCGGCGCAGCAGCTTCCCGACGGCGTGCCAAACGCCGGGGAGAATGACGAGCCAGCGCGCGTTGCGCCACCACTGGTGTCGATGGATCGGCTCGATCGGAAGGAGGTGGAAACGGAACGGATAGTTCGGCAGCACCCGCGGCTCGATGCCGCGCTGGACGCCGACGAGCACCGGTTCCGAGTCCGGCCGCGCCTCGATCAGCGCCTGGGCGAGCGCCAGGGCAGGCATGAGGTGGCCGCCGGTGCCGCCGCCGGCGAGAAGAATCCTCACCCCACCTCCCCACCACACCGAGTGCGGAATGCGGAATGCGGAATGCGGAATGGCAGCGCGGGGGTCGAATCGCTGCTCGACCTTTCACTTACACTCCGCATTCCGCACTCCCCATTCCGCATTTTCTTTCATGCTCTCCGCCCCCGTCCCACGCTGATTAGTCCCCCCGTCGCCACCAGTGCCACGAGCAGGCTCGAGCGGCCGTAGGAGATGAACGGCAGCGTGATGCCCGTCGCCGGGAGCACGGCGAGACTGACGCCGATGTGGAGCGCCGCGGTGAAGGCGATCAGCGAGGTCAGCCCCGCGGCCAGGAGCTGCCCGAACCGGTCGCGCGCGGACCGGGCGATGCGGAACCCCAGCCAGGTGAAGGTGCCGAACAGCGCCACGATCACGAAAACGCCGACGAAGCCCCACTCCTCTCCGATCGTACTGAAGATGAAATCCGAGTACGCGTACGTCAGATACCCGAGCTTTTGCTGCCCGTGCCCCAGGCCCACGCCGAACAGTCGTCCCGCGCCGATGCCGACGAGCGACTGGTGCACCTGCCACGTCGCCTCCGAGGGCGCGCTCCCCGGACTGAGAAACGTGATCACCCGGGCCAGCCGGTATCGCGCGCCGGCCACGGCCCCGAAGAGGAGCGGCGTGGCCACGACGCCGACCGCGAGGAAATGACCGATGCGCGCGCCGGCGGTGAACAGCACCACGCCCGCGAGCAGCGCGACGAGCACCGCCATCGACAGGTGCGGCTCGAGGAAGATCAGGGCCACCACGGGCGCGAGGACCACGAGGAAGGGCAGCACGCCGACTTGGAACGTGCGGATCTGCTCCCCCTTCTTCGCGGCGAGCGTCGCGGTCCACAGCACGACGGCGAACTTCGCGAGCTCGGAGGGCTGCACCGTGACCAACCCGAGGTCCACCCAGCGGCGGGCGCCGTTGATCGTCGGGGCGATCCGATGGGTGAACGGCAGCAGCGGGACGACGAGCAGGAGGGCCGCGACGCCGAGCAGCGGCCACGCGTAGCGTTGCCAGGCTCGGTAATCCGACCGCGCGAGCAGGCTCGCGACCAATCCGCCCACCGCGGCGCCCAGCGCCTGCCGCAGCGCGAAGGCCGAGCCGCCGATGGTCACGAGGCTCGACGCGCCGTACACCGCCGCGAGCCCGAAGACCACGAGCACCGCCGCGACGACCGCGATCAGGCGCGTTTCCCAGCGGCGGTCGGTCACATCGCCTCCACCAATTTCCGGAACGTCGCCCCGCGCTCCTCGTAGTTCTTGAACATGTCGTAGCTCGAGCAGGCGGGAGACAAGAGCACCGCGTCGCCCGGCCGGGCGGCGCGCCGGGCGCGCGCCACGACGTCCTCGAACGTGGCGCCGCGCTCGAGCGGCGCTCTCCCCGCGAGATCCTGCGCCACGATCGGTCCCGCCTCGCCGTACGCGATCACCAGCCGGCAGGCGTCCCGCAACAGCGGTGCGAGCCGGGTGTACGGCTCACCCTTGTGCCGGCCACCCAGGAGCAGCACGAACGGCCGGCTCATCGCCTGCACGGCGACGACCGTCGAAGCGACGTTGGTGGCCTTCGAGTCGTTGATCCAGAGCACGCCGCCCACCTCGCGCACCGGCTCCAAGCGGTGCGGCAGCGGCGTGAACGAGCGCAGCCCCGCGCCGATGGCGCCGGGTGCGACTCCCGTTTCACGCACCGCCAGCGCCGCCGCCAGCGCGTTGGCCACGTTGTGGTCCCCGAGCAGGCGCAGCTCGTCGCGGAGCAGCAAGGGCGTGTCGCCCAGCCGCAGCAGCCGCCCCTTCGGGTCGTACCAGCCGTCGGCGGGGCGCTCGAGCGAGAACAGGACGCGCCGCCCCCGGGCGGGTCCGGCGAGGTCCAGCACGGCCGCGTCGTCCGCGTTCAAGACCCAGACATGGCGGTCGGCGGCGTTCTTGAAGAGCAGCTGCTTGTCGGCGTAATAGGCTTCCACGGACGGGTAGCGGTCCAGATGGTCCGGGGCGAGGTTCGTGAGGACGCCGATCTCCGGCACGAAGTGCGGGCTGTCGTGCAGCTGGAACGACGACACCTCGACCGCGAGCCACTGGTATCGTTCACCCGAGACGGCGATGTCGGCGAGCGGTCGCCCGATGTTGCCCGCGGCCGCGGCCGGGACCCCCGCCGCCTGGAGCAGGTGCGCGACGAGCGCCGTGGTGGTCGTCTTCCCGTTCGTCCCCGTGATGGCGATGCAGCGCGTTCCCGACCGCTCCAGGGCCCGGAACCCGAGGTCGATCTCGGAGAGGATGGGCACGCCCGCCGCCCGCGCGGCGCCGACCGGCGGCGCATCGGGCGGCACGCCGGGCGAGAGGATCACCGCGACGGCCGCGCGGATCTTGTCCAGATCGTGGCGGCCGACTTCCACCTCCACACCCGTCAGGCCGCGGAGCTGGGCGATCGCCGCGGCCGCGTCCGGGTGGTCCGAGGCGTCGCTCGCGTACACACGCGCGCCTTCGCGGGCCAGGAGTCGCGCGGCCGCCACGCCGCTCCGTCCCAGTCCCACGACGGCCACGACGCCGTCACGCCACGGGTCAGGGATCATCGCACCTTGAGCGTGGCCAGGGCGATCGCGGCGCACAGCACGCCGAGGATGTAGAACCGCATCACCACCTGCGGCTCGGCCCAGCCCAGCTTCTCGAAGTGGTGATGCAGCGGCGCCATGCGGAAGACGCGGTGCGCGTCGGCGTACTCCTTCCCGCGCTGCCGCTTGTGCCAGCGATACACGCTCGTCTGCACCATCACCGACGCCGCCTCGGCGGCGAACACGCCCCCCGCGATGAGGAGCAGGAACTCGGCCTTCAACATGATCGCGACGGTCCCCAACGCGCCCCCAATCGCGAGCGCGCCGGTATCGCCCATGAACACTTGCGCCGGATGCGCGTTGAACCACAGGAACCCGAGCGCCGCGCCGGCGAGCGCCGCGCAGAAGACCGTCAACTCACCGGCCCCCGGGAGGAAGTACACGCCCACATACCGCGCCCAGTCGAAGCGCCCGAACACGTACGCGAAGATCGCGAACGCGCCGGCCGCGATCGCGGTCAGCCCCGTCGCAAGCCCATCGAGCCCATCCGTGAGGTTCACGGCGTTCGAGCTTCCCGCGACGACGAACGTGACGAACAGTACGTACACCCAGGGCCAGAAGAGGAGCAACTGGTACTTGAAGAGCGGCACCTGCGTCGAGGCCGGCGGCAGGTTCGGCGCGAACGGCCACAGCAGCAACACGAGACCCAGCGTCAGGCCGAAGGATACCTGACCGACCAGCTTCCACCGGGCGACGAGGCCCTGCGACTTGCCGCGCACGATCTTCAAGTAGTCGTCGAGGAACCCGATCCCGCCCATCCACAGCGTCGCCGCGACCGCCACCACGACGTAGCGGCTGTCGAGCCGCGCCCACAAGAGCGTCGCCACGACGGTCGCCAGGATGATGATGAGCCCGCCCATCGTCGGCGTGCCGCGCTTGCCGTGGTGGCTCGACGGACCCTCCGCCCGGATCACCTGACCGACGTTGCGCTCCCGCAGGACCCGGATGATCCCCGGCCCGAAGACGAAGGCCACGACGAGCGCCGTGACCGCGGCGGCCGCGCCGCGGAACGTGATGTAATTGAAGAGATTGAACAGGATGTGCTGCCGGGCGAGCGGCGCCAGCAAGTGATAGAGCACTTCCCTCCCCCCGCACGTTCAGTTGAGGTGCCGCAACACGCGCTCGAGCGCGACTCCCCGCGACGCCTTCAGCAGGACGATCTCGTTCCCGCGCAGGGCCGCCTTGAGCTCTGGCCCGAGCGACTCCGCATCCGGCGCGTCGATCAGCCGGCCGGCGAGCGCGTGACGGTGCGCCTCGAACGCGGGCACGAACTCGCCCACCGCCGCCACCAGGGCGGGCTCGAGCGCCACGATCTCGCGCGCCGCCGCGGCGTGCAATCTCGCACTCTCGGGCCCGAGCTCCAACATCGACCCCACCACCACCGCGAGGGGCCGGCCCCGCCGCCGCGCGAGCCAGTGCGCGAACCGCACCGCCCAGTGGAGCGACCCGGGGTTCGCATTGTACGTGTCGTCGATGATGGTGAGACGACCCAGCTCGAGCACCGCTCCCCTTCCGGCGGGGAGCCGCACGGTGGCGAGCCCCCCCACCGCCCGACCCGGGTCCGCGCCCGCTTCCCGGGCTGCGGCGAGGGCGATCATCGCGTTCTCGATCTGGTGGAAGCCGATCACGGGCACGCTGACCGACCGTCCGCCCCAGGTGATGCGCGGGTGGCCCGCGTCGTCCAGGTCGGCGGCATCGGGCCGGACGTCGGCCGCGGCGTCCGTGCCGGCCACCACTGTCCGCGTGCGGCGGCGCGCTTCCACTGCAAGCTCCGGCGGATCGGTCCCGACCACCGCCACCGGCGCCCGCTCGAGCAGCGCGACCTTCTCCCGGAGGACGCCGGCCAGCGAGCCGAACCCGGCGACGTGCGCGTACCCCACGTTCGTGACCACGGCGACCGTGGGCTCGAGGATGTCGCGCAGCCGGGCGATCTCGCCCGGGACGCTCGCCCCCACCTCGACGACGAGCGCCTCCGCGTCCTCCGGCGCGGCGAGCAGCGTGAGCGGGACGCCCACCAGGTTGTTCAGATTTCCGGTGGTCGCGTGTACGCGGTACTGCGTCGCGAGGGCCGCCCGGATCATCTCCTTCGTGCTCGTCTTGCCGCTCGACCCCGTGACCGCCACGACCGGATTCCCGGGGCCGAGCTGACGGCGCCGCGCGCGCGCCAGGGCCCCGAGGGCCACGAGGGTGTCCTCGACTTCGAAATACGGCAACCCGTCCAGAGGAGGAGTGCCCCGCCGCACCACGGCCGCGGCGGCGCCCTTCGCCTTGGCATCGGCCAGGAAATCGTGCGCGTCGAAGCGCTCCCCCTCGAGCGCCACGAACAGGTCCCCGGGCTCGAGCCGCCGCGTGTCGGTCGAGATCCCGGGATAGACGGCGCGGCCCGGCTCGCTGACGGCGAGCACGTCGGCCACCCGGCTGCTGGTCCACACGTCAGTGCCGTTGCTCAGCGCACATACCCGGGCCCGCGCACCGGCCGTCCGGGCTTCGCTCCGGTGTGCCGGCCATCCCTCACGACGGCCGTCCCGTTGACGAACACGTACCGGACCCCGACCGAGAGCTGGTGCGGCTGCTCGAACGTCGCCCGGTCAGCGATGGTGCGCGGATCGAACACCACGACGTCCGCGTACATCCCCTCGCGCAGGAGCCCCCGGTCCTGGATGGAGAGGCGGTTGGCGACGGCGGAGGTCATCTTCCGGATCGCGTCCTCGAGGGTGAGGATCCGCTGCTCCCGCACGTACGTCCCGAGGATGCGCGGATAGTTTCCGTACGCCCGGGGGTGCGTCAGCGTCCGTACGCTGTCCGGATCGACGCCGTCGGCGTCGGTCCCGAATTTGATCCACGGCTGGCGCAGCTGGAGCGCGACGTTGTCCTCGCTCATCAGGAAGAAGACCGTCCCGATCCGCGTCTGCTCGGACAGGATGAGGCCGATCGCGGCGTCGAGCCAGTCCTTCCCCTGGTCGGCCGCGATTGCCGACAGGCGCTTTCCCGCCCAGCGCTCGTTCTCCGGTCTCACGAGCCCAAGCACCAGCACACCGTCCGGCGTGGCGAGCGAGCAGAGGTTTTCCCAGTCGGAGCGCTCGCTCAGCACGTCGGCCCGGATCCGGGCGCGGGTGACGGAATCACGCAGGTTGTCGAGCAGCTTGCCGTCGGCCGAGGCCCAGGGTGGCAGGCACGCCGTCAGGCCCGTCGCGCCGGCGACGTAGGCGTACATGTCGGCCGAGACGTCCTGCCCGGCGGCGCGGGCGGAGTCGATCTTCGCGATCGCGAGCGCCGCTTTGGCCCAGTTGCGGCGGCCCCCCGCCTTGAAGTGATAGATCTCGACCGGCACGCCGCCCTCGCGCCCGATTCGGAGCGCCTCGTCGATCGCCTCGAGAAGCTGGTCGGCCTCCGAGCGCATGTGCGTGATGTAAACGCCCCCGTAGGGGCTCATCGCCTTCGCGATCTCGACCAGCTCGGCGGTGGTCGCGAAGCTGCCGGGGGGATAGATCAGCGCCGTGGCGAGGCCGAACGCGCCATCTTCCATGGCGCGCCGCATCACGGCGCGCATCGTGTCGAGCTCGGCGGGAGTCGGCGGGCCGACGGCCATGCCCTTGGCGTACATCCGCACGGTCGCCCCGCCCACGAACGATCCGACGTTCACGGACGTGCCGTGCCGCTCCATCGCCCGGAGCCAGGCATCAAAGCCGTGCGGGCCCCGGAACTCGGCGGCGCGGCGCCGCGCGTCCGCCTGGTCGGGCCCCCCTCCGAAAGTCGCGTCGAGGATGCGGTCGTTCACGGGCGCCCGCGTCACCCCTTCGCCCAGAATCTCGGTCGTCACCCCCTGCGTGACCTTGCTCACCAGCCGCCCGTCGCCCCCGAGCAGCGCCGCCTGCGACTGGCCCTGGATGTCGATGAACCCCGGCGCCACGACCAGTCCGCGCGCGTCGAGCCGTTCGCGCGCCGCGGCGTGGCTCAACCCGCCCGCCGGCGCCACCCGCGCGATGCGGTCACCCCGCAGCGCCACGTCCCCATAAAACCAGGCGCCTCCGGTTCCGTCGACGACCCGGCCCCCCTCGATGACGACATCGTACGGCCCCGCGATCGGGACCGCCGCCGCCGGTCCCCCGGCGCCGCCGCTTCGGCACGCGGACGCCGCGACCAGCGCGATGGCGAGCGTGACGCGGATGTCGCGGTGGTGGGTCATGAACACTGCTCGTTCGAGGAGAACCTCACCTGGGCCTCCTTCCCTCCGCGTAGCTCACCCCTTGGCCCCGAGAGGTCCTCACCCCCTGGCCCCCTCTCCGTTCCGGAGAGGGGGGACGAAGGACAACGCGTCGTGCCCCCTCTCCCGCATGGAGAGGGGGTCAGGGGGTGAGGACTTGCCGGGGGACAGAGGTGAAGACTGGTCACGCGGCGCCGAGCTCCCGGACCACGCGACGCTCGTCGAACGGCTGCTTCTCGGTCCCGATCACCTGGTAGGTCTCATGCCCCTTGCCCGCGAGCAGAATGGTGTCGCCGGGCCGGGCGAGCTTGAGGGCGAGTGCGATCGCCTTACGGCGATCGACCTCGCGGTGGTGCGGCTTCGCGCGCATGCCCGCTTCCACCCCGTCGAGGATCTTCTCGGGGTCCTCGGTGCGCGGGTTGTCGGACGTTGCGATGGCGACGTCCGCAAGCCGCGTCGCGGCCTCGCCCATGGGCGCGCGCTTGCCGGGGTCGCGATCGCCCCCCGCGCCGAACACGACGATCAGCCGTCCCGGCGTGAGCGGCCGCAGCGTCTCGAGCGCGCGCTCGAGTGAGTCGGGCGTGTGGGAGTAGTCCCGCAGCACGGCGCACGGCTCGGTCGCGATGCGCTCCATCCGGCCGGGCACCTGCGGCGCCTGCGACAGCCGGTCCGCGACCGTTTGGACGTCCACTCCGAGTCCCCAGGCGCACGCGGCGACGCCGAGCGCGTTCGAAACGTTGAAGCGTCCCAGCAAGGGGAGCCGCACGGCGGCGTCGCCCGTCGGCGTCACAAGCTCGAAGCGCGACCCCGACGCGTCCAAGGTGAGGCGCCGCGCCGTGACGTCGCCCGCGCGCTCGCCGAACGTGACGCGGCGGTGCTCGCGGCGGAGCCGTCGCCACGCCGGATCGTCCGCGTTCACCACCTCGAGCCCGTCGGGCGCGAGGTAGTGCAGGAGCCTCGCCTTGGCGCTGAAGTAGTCGTCGAGCGTCTTGTGGTAGTCCAGGTGGTCACGGGTGAGGTTCGTGAACAGCCCCACGCGGAACACGAGGCCGTCGATTCGTCCCTGGTCGAGGCTGTGGGAAGAGACTTCCAGCGCCGTGCCCCGCGCCCCCCGCCGCACCAGCTCGGCCAGCGTAGCCTGGAGATCGATGGGGCCCGGAGTCGTCAGGTTCCCCGCCTCGCTCGGCACCCGCTCTCCCGCCGGATCGTAGGCGCCGAGGGTGCCGATGGAGCCCATCGGCTCGAGCGCGGAGAGGACGTGCCGTGCGAGCGTCACCGACGTGGTCTTCCCGTTCGTTCCCGTGACGCCGATGAGATCGAGCTTCGCGCCGGGCTTGCCGTACCAGGTCTCCGCGGCCACCGCGGCCCCCCTGCGGCCGTCGCGCACGAGCACCTGCAACAGGTCGAGCGCCTGCTCGCGCTCGACGAGCGCCGCCGCCGCCCCCCGCCGGCGCGCTTCGGGCAAGAATTGATGACCATCTTCCACCGCGCCGTGCACCGCGCAGTAGAGCATGCCCGGCTCGACCTTCCGGCTGTCCGCCGTGAGGCCGGTGATGTCGGGCCAGGTGTGCAGATCCGGGGGCTCGACGAGAA
>DATDFP010000001.1:0-8841 GCA_036522535.1 Gemmatimonadales bacterium | reverse complement strand
CCGTGGGCGAGCCGAAGCCGGTCATGTACGAGATGCTGGCGGCCCTCGAGCCGCGGCTGCCGCGGGCGTTGCCGCGTTATCTTATGGGCGTGGGGTTCCCCGAGGACCTCGTGGCGGCGGTGGAGCGCGGCGTCGATCTGTTCGACTGCGTCGCGCCCACCCGCAACGGCCGCAACGGCTCCGCCTTCACGCACGATGGCCCGGTGAACATCCGCAACGCCGGGCACCGCGAGGATCCTCGGCCGCTGGACGAGACGTGCGACTGCGAGACCTGCACCACCTTCTCGCGCGGCTACCTCCGGCACCTGTTCGTCGCGGAGGAGCTGCTGGGGCTGCGGCTCCTGTCGCTGCACAATGTGCGGTATTTGATTCGGCTCGCGGACGAGATGCAGGCTGCGATCCGCTCGGGCCGGTTCACATGGTGGGCCGCCGAGTGGCGGCGCCGCTACCTGCGATCGAACACGAGGTGACATGCACGGACCAAACGCGCTGTCGTTGTTCGCCCCGAGCGGCCAGGGAGGCCCTGCGATGGGCTGGTTCGCACTCCAGCTCGTCGCCATCTTCGCGATCTTCTACTTCCTCATCATCCGGCCGCAGCGCAAGCAGCAGGAGAAGCACCGCCAGCTGCTCGCCTCACTCCAGAAGGGAGACCGCGTCGTGACGTCCGGCGGCATCGTCGGCGAGGTCATCCATCTCAAGGAGGACGAAGTCACCATGAAGAGCGGCGAGGCCAGGTTCGTCGTCCTGCGCGCGAACATCGCCAACGTCCTGAATCGCTCGCTCGAGGCGAAGGCGCAGTGACCGTCCGAAAGCTCCACCTGCTCGGCTCGCCGGTGCTGCGGCAGCGCGCGGCGCCGGTGGCGGCGGTGGACGCCGACGTGCGCCGGCTGGTGGACGACCTCTTCGAGACGATGCACGCGGCCAAGGGCGTGGGGCTCGCGGCCAACCAGGTGGGCGTCGCCCTGCGGGTCGCCGTGGTGGACGTGGGGGAGGATAACCCGCCGCCGCTGGTCCTCATCAACCCCCGCATCGTGCACGCGAGTGAGACCACGGAGACGGCCGAGGAGGGCTGCCTCTCGATCCCCGACATCTTCGGCGACGTGGAGCGCCCGGCGACGGTGACCCTCGAGGCCCTCGACCGGGACGGCAAGCCGTATCGCGCCGAGCTCTCCGCCCTCAAGGGACGCGCCGTCCAGCACGAGATCGACCACCTGGACGGGGTGCTGTTCCTCGACCATCTCAGCGCGGTGAAGCGTAGCCTGCTGCTCGCCAGGTGGAAGAAGTCGCGCGAGGGGAAATCCGGCTATCTCAAGGAGGTGACGCCGGAGCCGGCGGGCGAGCTGTAGGTGCGGGTCGTCTTTTTCGGTACTCCCGAATTCGCCGTGCCGTCGCTCGAAGCCCTGCTCGGCGAGGGATTCGACGTGGTGGCCGCGGTCACCCAGCCCGATCGGCCCCGGGGCCGCTCCCGCTCGGCGCTGGTGCCGCCACCCGTGAAAGCGGCCGCTCAATCGGAGGACGTCCCGGTCCTGCAGCCGGAGCGGTCCACCGAGCCCGGGTTCGTCGAGCAGCTGCGGGCGCTCGCGCCCGACGTCGGCGTCGTGGTGGCGTACGGACACATCTTGCGTCCATCGCTCCTCGCGATCCCGAAGCACGGGATGATCAACGTCCATCCGTCGCTGCTTCCGGAGCTGCGCGGTGCGGCGCCGATCGAGTGGGCGATCATCAACGGACTCGAAAAGACCGGCGTCACCATCATGCGGATGGACGCCGGGATGGACACCGGTCCCATCCTGCATCAGATCCCGCATCACATCCGGGACGACGTCACCGCGGGCGAGCTCGCCGAGCACCTGGCCGAGATCGGCGCCCAGGCCCTGGTGGAAGCCCTCGCGATGCTCGAGCAGGAGGGGATCAAGGCGCGGCCGCAGGACGGCGCCCACGCGACGTACGCTCCGAAACTGACGCGCGAGATCGCGCGGATCCCCTGGGGAGAGCCCGCCGAGCGAATCTCCCGCCTGATTCGTGGCCTCGACCCAAAGCCGGGCGCCTGGACGGAGCTGGACGGGCGAGAGGTGAAGCTGTTCGGCGCGCGGGTCGCCGAGGGCCGCGGCGCGCCCGGGCAGGTCCTGACGGCCGACGGCGGGCTCGTGATCGCGGCGGGAGCGGGCGCCGTCGCGATCGACGAGGTGCAGCCAGCCGGCAAAGCGCTGATGACGGCCGCCGAGTGGATTCGCGGGCGCGGCGTGCAGGCGAACCAGCGCTTCACGTAATGCCGCCGCTGCCGCGGCTGCACGCGATCACCGACGAGCTTGTCGCACGGCGCGCCGATCTCGGCACCGTGGCGCGCCATCTCGCAGCGGCCGGCGGCGAAGAGCTCGCGTTCCACGCACGCGGGCGCACCCTCTCGGGCCTCGAACACTACGAATTAGCCGTCCGCCTATCGGCCTGTGCGCCCGTCCGCCTGTTCGTCAACGATCGCCTCGATATTGCGCTCGCGGCCGGCGCCGACGGAGTGCAGTTGCGGCGCGACAGCCTCGACCCCCGGGACGCACGCCGTCTCAATCCTGCCTGGCTGATCGGCGTGTCGGTCCACGACTTGACGCAGGCGCGGGCCGCATGCGCCGAACGGCCCGACTATCTTTTAGTAGGACCGGTGTTCGCCACGGCGACGCACCCGGACGCGCCTCCGCTCGGCCTCGAGCGCCTCGCCGAGATCGTGCTGCTCGGGCTCCCGGTGATCGCGGTCGGCGGGGTGACCGCCGAGCGGATTCCCGAGGTCACGATGACCGGAGCCCACGGCGTCGCGGCGATTCGGGCGTTATGGGACTCGGCCGATCCGGCGGCGGCGGCCCGGAGGATTCTGGAGGGGTTACGGAAGCCATGAAGGATGAGACCATCGACATCACGCTGAACGGCGAGCAACGGGCGGTGCCGCGGGACGCCTCCCTGCTCGATCTGCTGCAGTCGCTGGAGCTGGACCCGCGGGCCGTGGTGGTGGAGCACAACCGCGCGATCGTGCGCCGTCCGGCGCTCGGTCGTGTGAAGGTCGCCGCCGGCGACGCAATCGAGCTGGTGCATTTCGTGGGAGGGGGGTGAGCGCATGACCACTGCTGTCGACCTCGCCCGGAGTACCCCGCTTGCCATCGGGGGGCGCACGTTCCATTCGCGCCTCATGGTGGGCACCGGGAAATACCGCGACAACGACACCATGCGGCGGGCGATCGAGGCGTCGGGCGCCGAGATCGTCACGGTAGCCGTGCGCCGGGTGGACCTCGACCGCACCAAAGCGGAGGGGATCCTCCACCACCTCGACCCCAAGCGCTACTTCCTGCTCGCGAACACGGCGGGATGCTCTACGCCCGAGGACGCGGTGCGTTATGCGCGGCTCGCCCGCGAGGCCGGGTTCAACGAATTCGTCAAGCTCGAGGTGATCGGCGACCAGGAGACGCTGCTCCCCGACGTGCAGGGGCTGCTCGAGGCTGCGGCGGCGCTCGTGAAGGAAGGCTTTCAGGTTCTGGCGTACACCAACGAGGACCTCGTCACCGCCTTGCGCCTCGAGGACGCCGGTTGCGCGGCCGTGATGCCGCTCGCCTCGCCGATCGGAAGCGGGCTGGGCTTGCTCAACCCGTACCACGTGCGGCTGATCAAGCGCCGCCTGAGAGTCCCCGTGATCGTGGATGCGGGAGTTGGGACCGCGTCGGACGCCTGTGTCACAATGGAGCAGGGCGTGGACGGCCTCTTGATGAACACCGCCCTCGCCGCGGCGCGTGATCCCGTGGCAATGGCGCACGCGATGCGCCTGGCGGTGGAAGCGGGACGGGCCGCCTATCTCGCCGGTCGCATGCCGAAGCGGGAGGTCGCCGTGCCGTCGTCGCCGCTCGAGGGGATGCTGGATTAGGGACGCCACCGCCGCCCGGCGCGCGGCGCTGCAGATCCTCCACGCGGTCCGATCGGGCGCAACCTTCGCGGCGGCGCGCGACCGGTATCTCGGATCGCTCGACGAGCGGGATCGGCGACTCGCCTATGAGCTCGCCGCCGGGGTGCTTCGCCGCCAGGCGGCACTCGACCGCAAGCTCGAGCTGGCGAGGGCGGACTCCCGCCTCCACGACATCCTCCGGCTCGGCGCATACCAGTTGCGCGCCCAGGCGCGCGTGCCGGCCTACGCCGCCGTGTCCACCAGCGTAGATCTCGCGCGGGAGGCGGTCGGCGAGGATGCGGCCCGCTACGTGAATCAGGCGCTCCGACGTTTCATACGGGATGGGGGATGCGGGATGCGGGATGCGGCGGAAACCCACCCGGCCTGGCTAGTGGAACGCTGGCGGCGGCGGTTTGGTGTAGAGGAGAGCGCTCAGCTGACCGCCTGGAACGATGCGAGGCCGCCCCTCGTGCTCCAGCCGGCGCGCTGGGACCATGACACGCTCGCAACTCGACTCCGGGCAGCCGGCTTTGGGGTAAGAGAAGCGCCGTTCGGCGCGGGGATCGTAGTGGTGCCGGGCGCCACGCATCCCGCGTCCCGCATCCCGCATCCCGCGCAGTTACCCGGGTTCGGCGAGGGCGCTTTCATCGTTCAGGACGCGGCCCATGCGCTCGTTTGCCGCTACGCGGCCCTGGCGCCGGGGGCCCGGGTCTACGACGCATGCGCCGCGCCGGGCGGCAAGGCCGTGACGCTCGAACGGCTGGGGGCCCGCGTCGTGGCGGGCGACGCGCGCCGCGACCGGATCGGGCGACTCACGGAGACGGTCCGCCGGGGCGGAGTGGCGATTCGGGTCGTCGCCGCCGATCTTCTGTCGGCGCCGCTCGCAGCGGCGAGCCTGGACGCGGTGCTCGTGGACGCCCCATGCTCCGCAACCGGAACCATGGCGCGGCATCCCGACGCCCGCTGGCGGGTCTCGGAGCGTGCGATCACGCGGGCGGCCGAGCGGCAGCGGCGTCTCATGGACGCAGCTCTGCGGCTCGTCAGGCCCGGCGGCGTGCTCGTCTACGCCACGTGCTCGCTCGAGCCGGAGGAGAACAGCGCAATCGTGAACGACTTCCTGGCGCGTCACGCCGGGCTCGGGCGTGAGCCGGCGGCGGGTGCGGTCCCCGCCGCGCTGCTTACGGCCGAGGGCGACTTTCAATCCCTGCCTCAGCGGCACGGGATCGATGGCGCCTACGCGGCTCGTCTCGTGCGGGCACGCTGATGCGCGTGCCCCGCCGCCTCCCGCCCCTGCGGCAGTGGCGCCTGCCCGCGTGGGAGGCGCGCCGCGCCCGGGTCTGGGGAATCGCCCTCGTCGCCGCCCTGCTCGCAGGCTACCTCACTGCCTATCTCGTCGTCTTTCCCGTGCCGATCCTGCGCGGTCACCAGGTCGTGCCCCGTGTGCTGGGGCTCTCGCTTCAGGAAGCGTCCGCAGAGGTCCGCAAGGCGGGGCTTCAGGTGCTGGACGGCGGGTCCGGGCCTCACCCCACTGCCCCGCAAGGGACGGTCATCTGGCAGGACCCGCCGCCGGGGACGAATGCGCCCGCCGGGATGCGGGTGAGCCTGGTGATCAGCAACGGCCCGCCCAAGATTCCGGTGCCGGACGTCGCCGGACTGGACGGCGAACTGGCGCAGCGACTCGTCGCCGCGGCCGGGCTCACGGTGAGCCAGGTGGAGTCGGTGCAAGCCGCCGCCCCGCCGGGGATCGCCATGCTCACGCGCCCACCGGCGTCGACGGTCCTGTCTCCGGGGGCGCCGGTCACGGTGGTCGTGAGTCGCGGGGCGCCGACGATTTCGGTGCCGGGCCTGCTGGGGCTGTCGCAGGCGGATGCGCGCACGCGCCTCGAGGTGGAGGGCCTGCAGCTCGGCACCGTGGGGCGGCGGCGCACGGGGGACGCGAGCCCGGGCACGGTCGTGGCCCAGAGGCCCGCGGCCGGGACCCTGGCCGCCCCGGGCACGGTGGTGGACATCGTGGTGGCTCGGAGCCCGCAATGAGCGAGGGGATTCGTATCGCGCCGAGCGTGCTCTCCGCAGACCTGACGCGGTTGGCGGAACAAGTTCGCCAGGTGCTCGCCGGCGGCGCCGATTGGCTGCACGTGGACGTGATGGACGGCCGCTTCGTCCCGAACCTCACCTTCGGGGCGAACATGGTCGAGGCGCTGCGCACGCTCACCGACAAGCCGATCGATGCGCACCTGATGGTCCTCGAGCCGGAGCGCCACATCGAGGCCTTCGCCGCGGCCGGCGCCTCGGTGTTTACCTTTCACCCCGAGGCGACCGTGCACGTACAGCGCCAGCTGGCGGCGGTTCGGGGCCACGGGATGCTGGCGGGACTGGCGCTCAACCCCGGTTCGCCCCTCGCGCTCGCGGAAGAAGTCATCGCTGATCTCGACCTGCTGCTGATCATGACGGTCAACCCCGGGTTCGGCGGCCAGGGCTACCTGCCGTCCTCCACCGACAAGATCCGCCGCGCGCGCGAGCTGCTCTCGGCGCGCGGCAGCCGCGCCGTGCTCGAAGTGGACGGCGGGATCACGCCCCAGACGATTGCGGCCGCGCACGCCGCCGGGGCCGACACCTTTGTGGCCGGCAACGCGATCTTCACGAGCTCCGACCCCGCTCGCGAGGTGCGGGAGCTGCGGCGCCGGTGCCTGGCGACGGTATGACCCGGACGCGCACCTGGACGATCGCCATCGGCACGGTGATGGGGCTCGTGTTTGGCGTGGCGCTGGTGGTCAAGATCTGGCCGCAGCTCGACCTCGTGGCCGTCGGGTCCCGGGCCCCCGAGTTCCAGGCGGTCAACCTGCGCACGGGGCGCCCGGCTTCGCTCGCCGACTACCGCGGCAAGGTCGTCCTGCTCAACATCTGGGCCACCTGGTGCCAGCCGTGCCGCATCGAGATGCCGTCCATGGAGCGGCTGCATCGCAAGCTCGCCGGGAAAGACTTTGCCGTCGTGGCCGTGAGCGTCGACGAGGCCGACAGCGCCACGGTGATGCAGTTCGCGCGCGACCTCGGCGTAAGCTTCGACGTCCTGCACGACCGCGCCGGCGCCATCCGGCGCCTCTACCAGACCACGGGGGTGCCGGAGAGCTTCGTGATCGAGCGGGACGGCGTCATCGTCAAGAAGGTCATCGGCCCGGCGGAGTGGGACGGGCCGGTCAACGAGGTCCTGATCCGGAAGCTCATCGATGCGAGTTAGCCTGGGGGGGTTGGTTGCGCGAAACTGGCCGATCAAGCTCGCGGCCGTCTTTTTCGCGATCATGCTCTACATCGCGGAGGCCGCCGAGCAGCCGCTCACTCAGAGCTTCCCCCTCCAGCTCGAGGTCACCGTACCACCCGGGCGCTCCTTGCGCCAGCAGCCGCCGGGCGTGACCGTGGTCATCTCCGGTAAGGGAAACGAGATCATGAAGCTGCGCTCATTCCCACACGTGATCCGCACGGCGATCCCCGACACCCTCTCCGCCTCGGTGTGGCGGGTGCATCTCCAGCCCTCCGACGTTGAGCTCCCCAAGGGCAGCGACGTGCAGGTTGCCGAGATCAGGCCGCGGGAGATCGACCTGCTCCTCGACTCGGTCGCGAGCAAGGACGTGAAGATCGTCCCCCACGTCCGCGTCGAGGCGGAGTCGGGCTACGTGCTGCGCGGGCTCTCTCTGGTGCCGAGCGTGGCGCGCCTCGTAGGACCGGAGAAGAGCCTCGCCGGGGTCGACTCGGTCTGGACCGTGCCGGTGTCGATCTCGGCTGTGGCGGGGCCGTTCTTCCGGACCGTCCCGGTCGACACCTCATTGCTGGGCGTTGTGCACATCTCGCCGCAGGAGGTCCGCGTGGCGGGGGAGGTCACCGCGATCATCGAGCGCTCGATCGACGCGGTGCCGATCGCGGCCACGGCGTCGGGGTTTGCGGGGTTCCAGCTCGCCCAGGAGCACGTATCCGTCTCGGTGCGCGGTCCCGAATCGAAGGTGAACACGCTGACGCGGGACAGCCTGCGGGTCGTGGCGCATCTGGTAGGGACAGGAGCGGGGGGATACGCGCGCCTCACCGTGACCGCGCCGCCGGGGATCGTCGCCCACGCCAGGCCCGACTCCGTCATCCTCAAGCGCAGGGTCGGCCGTGGCTGAGGTCGTCCTCGGTATCGAAACCTCCTGCGACGAGACCTCGGCGGCCGTGCTCGTGGGCGAGCCCGGCCGCCCGGAGCTCGCGAGCCTCGTCATCCTGTCCCAGGACGTCCACAAGGTGTTCGGCGGCGTCGTGCCCGAGCTCGCGAGCCGCGCGCACCTGACGGCGCTCCCCGCGGTGGTGGACCGCGCGCTCGCGGAGGCAGGCGTGGGATGGGGCGCCGTGGAGGCGGTCGCGGTGACCCAGGGGCCGGGGCTCGTGGGGGCGCTGCTCGTGGGCGTCGTGTACGCCAAGGCGCTGGCGTACGCCCGCGACCGTGACCTCATCGGCGTGCACCACATGGAAGGACACCTCTTCGCACCCGCGGTCGAGGACTCCGAGCTCACGCCGCCGCTCGTCGCGTTGCTCGTCTCCGGCGGCCACACGCTGCTCCTCGACGTGCCGGCATGGGGTCGCTATCGTCTGCTCGGACAGACCCGGGACGACGCCGCCGGCGAAGCGTTCGACAAGGTCGCGATGCTGCTCGGACTGGGCTATCCCGGCGGTCCCGCGATCGAGCGGCTGGCCCGGCAGGGCGACCCGGCGCGGTTCACGTTTCCGCGGCCGATGCGCGACGACGGGTTCGATTTCTCGTTCTCGGGGCTCAAGACGGCCGTGCTGCACGCCGCCCGCGCGAGCGAGGACCTCGAGCGCGACTGCCCGCACCTGGCGCGGGCGTTTCAGGACGCCGTACTCGACGTGCTCGTCGCGAAGCTCGAGCGCGCGGTCCGGCAGAC